>JAGRKY010000722.1 GCA_020442095.1 Bauldia sp. | reverse complement strand
CCGAGCGCGAGACCGCCGGTGCCGTAGGCCAGGAAGCGGTCGAAGGCGAGACCCGCGCGGGCCCGGATCGTACTGTTCCAGTAGTCGCTCATCTTCACGCCGGCCTTCTTGCCGGCCATGCCGGTGCCGGTGATGTCGGATTCAACACCGAGCACCACGTTCGAGCTCGGCTGGAAGTTGTAACCGCCGAACACGCCACCGACGAAGCCGTCGGCATCCCATTCCTTGCCGCCCGACTTGGGGGTGCCCCAGCCGTAGCCGACGAGGCCACCCAGATAGCCGCCGGTCCAGGTGAAGACCGGGGCCGGGTTGTAAACGACCTCAGGCGGAGGGGGAGCATAGATGTCGGCGGCCCCCGCGGCGCCGGTTCCCACTGCCAGGGCGAGCATGCTTGCGCCCAGAATACGCATACGCAACATTGTCTGATCTCCTCGTCATTCCGTGCCTGAACCGGACTTCGCTTGAGACGAAGAGCCCCCGGTCACGTACCCGGATATAGGCCGTAGCAATATGGCGTAAAGGTTAAGAAAATAAGGCGAAGCATGGGCGCGAGCAAGGCGGATTATGGTGTTGCCTATTAACTACAAACGGCGGAATCCTTGGGTTTCCGGGGCTTGTAGCAAATCGTTAACTATGTTTACGAAGCTTAACATGTGCCGAAATGGGATACCCCTTTGAGCGCGACCGGCCGCCCCTGATGATCGCCTCCCCGAAAGTCGCCATCGTCACCGGCGCCGCCAGGCGCATCGGCCGGGCGATCGCCACGGACCTCGCCGCCAACGGCTGGTCGGTCGCAATCCTTTATAATCACTCGCGAAACGAAGCGGAGCAGATCGCCGGCGAGATCGCGGAAACGGGAGGTCGCGCGGCCGTCTTCGGTGCCGATCTCGGCGACGTCGACGGCCTTCCGGCGGTGGTTGACGGAATCGGCACCTCGCTCGGGAAAGCTTCGTTGTTGGTAAATAATGCGTCAATGTTCGCGAGCGATGCCGGCGGCAGCCTCGACCGGGCGCAGTTCGACCGCCAGATGGCGGTCAACCTCACCGCGCCGATCTTCCTCGCCCAGGCCTTCGCGGCCGCCCTCCCCGACGGCGTTGAGGGCAATGTCGTCAACCTGATCGACCAGAGCGTCTGGAAGCCGACGCCCCGCCACTTCTCCTACCAGCTCTCCAAGGTCGCGCTGTGGGAGGCGACGAAGATGCTCGCCCAGTCGCTGGCGCCGCGGGTGCGGGTCAATGCGATTGCCCCCGGCCCTACCCTGAAGCACGCGGCGCAGAGCGAGGCGGAATTCGCCGCGCGGATCGAGACGATTCTCCTCAGGCGCGGGCCGGAACTTGGGGAATTTGCCCGCACGATCCTCTACTTCGTTGAAAACCGGTCGATCACGGGACAGATGATAGGACTGGACGGCGGCCAGCATCTGGCATGGGAGACGCCGGACGTGGCCGAACCAGATTCTTGAACGGTATGAACGAGACCAGCACCAAGGCCGGGGACACGGCGCCGCCACGGGTCGGCGTCGAGGTCATCGCCGATGTCATCAAGCGGCTTCCGAACGGGCCGGGCGTCTACCGGATGATCGATGCCGGCGG
>JAGRKY010000721.1 GCA_020442095.1 Bauldia sp. | reverse complement strand
CCGCCCATGTCCTTCTTCATCAACAGCATGCCGGCCGACGGCTTGAGGTCGAGGCCGCCGGTGTCGAAGCAGACGCCCTTGCCGACCAGCGTCACCTTCGGCGCAGCGGCATCCCCCCAGGTGAGGTCGATCAGGCGCGGCCCGCGCGCCGGCACCGCCGCGGCGCCGACCGCATGGACCATCGGGAAGCCCTCGGCGAGCGCGTCGCCCATCGTCACCGAGAAGGCCGCGCCATGGCGGTCGGCGAGTTCCTCGGCGGCTTCGGCGAGCTCGGCCGGGCCGAGGTCGTTGGCGGCCGTGTTGACGAGGTCGCGGGCGAGATAGACGCCGTCGGCGATCCGGCCGATCCGCTCGGCATCGACGCCCTCGGGAATCACCAGACGCGGCGCGGCATCGCCGTCGCGGTAGCGGGTGAAGCGATAGGCGCCGAGCGCGAAAGCGAGCGCCGCCGCGGCGGGATCATCGAAGCCCGAGGCAAGGCGATAGTCGCCGGCGGGAAGCGCGGCGGAAAGCGCGCCGGCGACTAGCGGGCTGGCCTTGCCGGGATCGCCGGTCCCGAGGACGACCGAGGCGCGGCGGCCGTCGGGTCCGGGCACCGCGAGCACCGCTCCCGCGGCGCCGGTGAAGCCGGAATCGGCGAGCCAGCCGGCGGCATCGGCATCGGCCCCGGCACCGGCGAGGAAGGCATCGAGCGTCGCCGGCGAGACGGCGTGGATCGGTGTGGCGGGCGTCGCCGCCCCGGCAATCAGGCAGTCGGGCAATCTGGTCTCCCCTTTTTCGGTCGACGCAAAACTTAGCACGGCGCCGCCGGCAGGTGCTGCCAAAGGCGACCGCCGGGTGCCGCTTTAACCAAGCGTTAGGGTTAACGGACTATTGACAGGAGGCGACACCGGAGAGTGACGAGTATCATCCCATGTCCAGGCGCCCAACGACCGTCTTGCCAGTCTTCCGCCACAGCGGGTCTCTCCGCCGCGGCGCCGTGCTTGCGCCGATTGCCCTTGCGCTGGCGCTCGGTGCCTGCTCGAAGACGACCTCCAACACATCGCCGGAAATGACCGGTGCGATCGCCAAACCGATCACCCAGCAGGACTTCCAGTCGGCGGTCAGCTACTGGGCGCCGAAATACGAGCAGGATCCGAAATCCAAGGCCGTCGCGCTGAACTATTCCTCGGCCCTCACCCGCGTCGGCCAGAACGACCAGGCGGTCGCCATCCTCCAGAAGGCCGCCATCTACAATCCCAATGACCGCGAGGTGCTTGCCGCCTATGGCAAGGCGCTCGCCGCGGAGGGCGACCTGCCGCGGGCGCTGGAGATCGTCCAGCGTGCCCAGACACCCGATCAACCGGATTGGAAGCTGCTCTCCGCCGAAGCCGCGATCCGCGACCAGCTCGGTGATCACAACGGAGCCCGCCAGCTCTATGCAAAGGCAGGCCAAATCGCTCCCAATGAACCGTCGATCCAGTCGAACCTCGGCATGTCCTACGTGCTGACCGGCGAGCTCGCCGATGCCGAGCGGGTGCTGAGGCAAGCGGCCGCGATGCCCGGCGCCGACAGCCGGGTGCGACAGAATCTGGCGCTGGTCGTCGGCCTTTCCGGCCGCTTCTCCGAGGCCGAGAAGATCGCCGGCGCCGAGCTCTCGCCGGACCAGGCGGCGACCAACGTCGCCTATCTCAAGTCCATGCTGCAGCAGCCCAATAACTGGGAAAAGCTCAAGACCCAGAACCTCGCCAGCGCGCAATAGCGCTGGCCTCTTCCCGGCTGCCTATTCCCTCCAGCAGGATCCCCGGGCCACTCACCCGGCCACCCCCGGACATCTAACCCCGCCATCCTGAGGTGTGAGGGCGAAGCCCGAGCCTCGAAGGACGCAATGTCCTTTCCGGCCTGCAAAGATGCCACCCGCTGCCCGTGCGTCCTTCGAGGCTTCGCTGCGCGAAGCACCTCAGGATGGCTAAGGGAGATCGCTCTCAGGCAACGTGAGACCGCCACCAAGCCCTAATGCTGGGCGGCGATGACCTGGATCGCGGCCGGGCCGATGATCACGCCGAACAGGACCGGCAGGAAGAACAGGATCATCGGCACGGTGAGCTTCGGCGGCAGCGCCGCGGCCTTCTGCTCGGCCGCGTTCATCCGCTGGTCGCGGCTTTCCTGGGCGAGCACCCTCAAAGCCTGGCCGAGGGGCGTGCCGTAGCGCTCGGCCTGGACGAGCGCCGTCATCACCGACTTGACCTGCTCGAGGCCGGTGCGCGCGGCGAGATTCTCGTAGGCCTGGCGCCGGTCCTGGAGATAGGAGAGCTCGGCGGTGGTGAGCGACAATTCCTCCGCCAGCGCCACCGACTGGACGCCGATCTCCTCCGACACCTTGCGGAAGGACGGTTCCGCCGCCATCCCCGATTCGACGCAGATCAGGAGCAGGTCGAGCGCGTCCGGCCAGGCGCGGCGGATCGACTGCTGGCGCTTGGCGATGACGTTCGAGACATAGAGGTTCGGCGCATAGAAGCCGATATAGGCGACGAGCAGCGCGATCAGGACCTTGATGATCGGCGGCTGGTCGATCTGCGCGAAGGTGAAGATATAGACGAGCGCGACGACGAACAGGACCAGCGGCAGCACCAGACGCGCGAAAAGGAAGGCGACCAGCGGTGCCTGCCCCCGGTATCCCGCCATCCGCAGGCGGTTGACGGTGCCGTCGTCGGCAAGCGCCTTGCGCAGATTGAACTTCTCGACGACCTGCCGCATGTAGGCCTTGGGCTCGTTGCGCAGGCTCACCCGGTTCGGCTGGCTTGCCAGGCGCGCCCGCTCGCGCGCCCGGATCGCCTCGCGCTCGACGGCGACCGACTTGATGCGGGTCGCCAGCCGGTCGCGCTCGAAGAAGGACTGTCCGATCGTGACCACGGTGGCGAAGACCGCTATCGCCGCGAAGACGGCGAAGAGCACCTGCGGGTCGCTCATGTAGCCGTAGATGGTCGCCAGCATCGTCCCGCCCGTCCCTAGAAGTCGAAATTGACCATGCGTCGCATCACCCAGATGCCGATCAGCATCCAGATGGCCGAGGCGGCGAGGATCATGTTGCCGAGCGGCTCGGTGAACAGCAGCATGATGTATTTCGGGCTGGTGATGTAGACGAGGCCCATGACGACGATCGGCAGGGCGCCGATGATCGCGGCGGATGCCTTGGCCTCCATGCTCATCGCCCGGATCTTGCCCTGCATCTTCGTCCGTTCGCGCAGCACCCTGGAAAGGTTGCCGAGCGCCTCGGAGAGGTTGCCGCCGGCGCGCGACTGGATGGCGATGACGATCGCGAAGAAATTCGCCTCCGGCAACGGCACCCGGTCGGGCAGCCTGGCGACGGCGTCGGCGATCGAAACGCCCATGGCCTGCGATTCGGCGATCTGCCGGAACTCGCCCTTGACCGGCTCGACCGCCTCGCTGGCGATGATCTTGATGCAGTCGTTGAGCGGCAGTCCCGCCCTCACGCCGCGGACGATCACGTCCATCGCATTGGCGAATTCGGTGAGGAACTTCTTCATGCGCCGCTTGCGCAGGAGATTGAGATACCAGCGCGGCACGCCGATGACCCCGACCACGGCGAAGACGGCGACCGCCCAGAGCGGCGCGCCGAGCAGGAAGGTGATCAGGGCGAAGACGAGCCCGCAGGCGGCGCTGAAGATCATGAACTGGTTTTTCGACCAGGACAGGCCCGCCTGGATCAGCCGCATGCTCAGCGACGGCGTCGACCGCGCCTTGGCCTTGGCCTTCTGCTTCTCCTCGATCTCCTTGAGGGTCTCCTGCACCGACTTCCGCCGCCGCGCCGCGTCGTGGCGGGGCTTGGCCTGGTTCAGCGCGGCGCTTCGCGCGCCGACCTGCGCGACGCGCTGGGCGACGTTGCGATCCGACTGCAGCCGTCCATAGAGCAGCACATAGGCAAGCCCGCCGGCACTCAGCATCGCCAGGCCGATAATGGCGATCAGGACCGTCAGCGAACCGAACATGCTGGAATCCTAGCTGGCAAGGCCGACCGACTCCTCTTCGTTGGCGGCATCCAACGCGTTGGCCAGGCGTGCTTCCTCGCCGAAATAGCGGGCGCGGTCCCAGAAGTGCGGCCGGCCGATGCCGGTCGCGTGATGACGGCCGACGATCCTGCCATTGGCGTCCTCGCCGGTGATGTCGTAGACGAAGATGTCCTGGGTGATGATGACGTCGCCCTCCATCCCGATCACCTCGGTGATGTTGGTGATCCGGCGGCTGCCGTCGCGCAGGCGCTCGGCCTGGATGATCACGTCGATGGAATTGGAGATCATGTCGCGAAGCGTCCGCGACGGCAGGTTGAAGC
>JAGRKY010000720.1 GCA_020442095.1 Bauldia sp. | reverse complement strand
ACCCGCCTCCGGCTCCGCAGCGGGTGGGCGCCGCTTGCGGGTCCATTCGCGCATCCGGGCGAAGAAGACCCAGAGAACCGGGATGAAGAGAACGCCAATGACGGTCGCCGCGAGCATCCCGCCAAGCACCGTCACGCCGACCGAACGGCGGCTGCCGGCACCGGCACCGGTCGCCAGCGCCAGCGGCAGGACACCGAGGATGAAGGCGAAGGCGGTCATCATCACCGCGCGGAACCTGAGCCGCGCCGCATCCTCGGCGGAATCGACGATCGGTCGGCCGCCTTCGTGTTCGTTCTTGGCGAATTCGACGATCAGGATCGCATTCTTCGCCGCCAGCCCGACCAGCAGGACAAGCCCAACCTGCGCATAGACGTTGAGCGCGACACCGAATGCGAAGAGCGTTCCGATCGCCCCGAACATCGCGAAGATCACCGACAGCATCACCGGGATCGGCGTCGTCCAGCTCTCATACTGGGCGACGAGGAACAGGTAGCCCATCAGCACCGAGAGGAGCAGCAGGCTGGCCCCGGCCGCGCCGGCCTTGATCTCCTCGAGCGACAGCCCCGTCCATTCGTAGGTGAAGCCCGGCGGCATGGTTTCGGCCGCGATCTTCTCCATCGCCTGGATCGCCTGCCCCGAGCTCTTGCCGGTCGCCGCGTCGCCGTTGATGGTCGCCGAGCGGAACATGTTGTAGCGCGAGATGATTTCCGGGCCGAAGACCGGGCTTATCGTGACCAGCGCCCCGAGCGGCACCATCGCGCCTTCGTTGTTGCGGACATAGAGGTCGCGGATTTGCTCCGGGGTCGCGCGGTATTGGCCCTCGGCCTGGACATAGACGCGGTACAGGCGGCCGAATTCGTTGAAATCGTTGACGTAATAGGCGCCAAACGTCGAAGCGAGAACCTGGAAGAGGTTGCCGATATCGACGCCTCGGGTCTTGGCCGCCTCGCGATTGACGTCGATGAAATATTGCGGGGTATTCGCCTGGTAGGTCGAGAAGACGCGGCTCAGATCGGGATCGCCATTGGCCTGGAGGATCATCCCGTTGACCGCTCCGGCGAGCTCCGCCGGCGTGCGCGCTTCCGTGTCCTGCAGCACGAACTCGAAGCCGCCCGTCGTGCCGAGTCCGGGGATAGGCGGCGGCACGAAGGGCCGGACCGTCGCGCTCGGCAGCGCAAGCAGCTCCGGCGCGACGCCGCGGATGATCGCGCCGAGGCCGAGCGACGGCTCGGTCCGCTCGTCCCACGGCTCGAGCACCGCGATGACGAAGGCGGCGTTCGGCGCCAGCGCGCCGGACAGCGCGCTGTAGCCGGTCACCGAAATGACATTGGCCACGCCGGGCGTCTTGCTGATGATCTCCTGGACCTGCTTGGTGACGACTTCCGTCCGCTGCAGGGCGGCGCCGTCGGGCAGCTTGACGTCGACGAAGAAGGAGCCGCGATCCTCCGGCGGCAGGAACCCGGTGGGCACGGAGCGCCCCATCAGCCCCGTCACGATGGCAACCGCGACAAAGGCGATCATCGCGAAGGCGGTGACGCGGATCAGGCGGTGCACGATCCCGACATAGCCGGTCCGGGTCGCCGAGATGCCGCGCTCGAACCAGGCGAGCGGCCCCGATTTCCTCTCGCGATGCGGACGCAGGATGCTGGCGCAGAGCGCCGGGCTCAGCGTCAGCGCGTTGATCGAGGAGAAGAACACGGAAAACGCGATCGTCGCGGCGAACTGGACGAACAGCCGGCCCGTCAATCCGGGCGTGAAGGCGATCGGCACGAAGACCGCGAGCAGCACCAGGGTCGTGGCGATGACCGGCCCCGACACCTCCTTCATCGCCTTGCGCGTTGCTTCGCGCGGTTCGAGCCCGTCGGCCATGTGGCGCTGGACGTTCTCGACCACGATGATGGCGTCATCGACCACGATGCCGATCGCCAGGATCAGCCCGAACAGGCTGACCGTGTTCAGCGAGAAACCCAGGGCGGCGAGTGCCGCGAAGGTCGCGATCAGCGAGACCGGGATGGCGATCGCCGGGATCAGCGTCGTCCGCCAGTCCTGCAGGAAGACGAAGACGACGATCACGACGAGGACCAGGGCCTCGAACAGGGTCTTGATCACCTCTTCGATCGACGTCTCGATATAGAGGGTGGTGTCGTAGGTGATCTGGTAGGCGAGGTCGTCCGGAAACCGCTGCGAGATTTCGGCGATCTGGTCGCGAACGCCCTGCGCGACATCGATCGCGTTGGCGTCCGGTAGCTGGTAGACGGCGAGCAGCGCGGCGGAACTGCCGTTGAGCTCGCCGAACCAGCTGTAGGTCGCGGCGCCGAGCTCGACCCTCGCCACGTCGGACAGCAGCACCATCGACCCGTCGGTATTCGCCCGAATGATGATCTTCCCGAATTCCTCGGGCGTGGTCAGGCGTCCCTTGGCGCGCAGCGGATACTGGAACTGCTGGCCGGGCGGCGCCGGCTCCTGGCCGACGGTGCCGGGCGAGACCTGGATATTCTGGTCCTGGATCGCGTTGATGACGTCACCGGACGTCAGCCCAAGCGCCGTCAGGCGGTCCGGGTTGAGCCAGATCCGCATGCCATAGTCGCGCGCACCGAGAATCGAAACGCTCGCGACGCCCGGAACCCGGGCAAGGCTATCCTGGATGTTGATGCTGGTATAGTTGCTGAGGAAGATGTCGTCGTAGGTCTTGTTCGGCGAATAGACCGACAGGACCATCAGCATCGAGGTCGACTGCTTCGAGACGGTAACGCCCTGCCGGTTCACCTCTTCGG
>JAGRKY010000071.1 GCA_020442095.1 Bauldia sp. | reverse complement strand
TACGACGACCTCGGCACGCGGCTGCAGATGAACCCGCCGATCCGCGGCGCCCGCCATCGCGACCGCCTGTGGTGGGGGCTGGAGCAGGGCATCGTCGATGTCCTCGGCTCGGACCACGCCCCCCACACACTCGAGGAAAAGGCAAAGCCCTATCCGGCCTCGCCCTCCGGCATGCCGGGCGTCCAGACGCTGGTGCCGGTGATGCTCGACCATGTCGCGGCGGGGCGGCTGTCGCTCGAACGTTTCGTCGACCTGAGCTCGGCCGGGCCGGCGCGCATCTTCGGCATCGCCCGCAAGGGCCGGATCGCCCTCGGCTACGACGCCGACCTCACCATCGTCGACTTGCGCCGCCGCGAGACCATCCGCGACGACTGGGTCGCCTCGCGCTGTGGCTGGACGCCCTTCGCGGGCGTGACGGTGACCGGCTGGCCGGTGGGAACGGTCGTCCGCGGCCGTCGCGTCATGTGGGAGGGCGAGCTGGTGACGCCGTCGACCGGCGCGGCGGTGCGGTTCCTCGAGGCGCTGCCGCCAGTCGGCTGAGCGGCCGCTATTCTCCGACCATGAAGAAGCGCCACGTCCCGTCCGGGGCGAGGCCGACCCGGTAGGAGAGGTATGTGCCGAAGGTCTTCATGTCCTCGTAGTCGCCCGGATAGACGATCTTCAGCAATTCGACGATCTGCGGCGGGGTCAGCAGCTCGACCGGGTAATGGGCGAAATAGGGCCAGACATACATCTCCTCCGGCGTTCCCTCGCCGTAGTGGACGAAGCCGGATTCCAGCATCTCGCTGAGCACGGCGAGAATCTCGCGTCCTTCCGGATCGCTCGACAGCGAGCGCAGATATTCGACCGGGTCCTCGCCGATGTCGTTGTAGCTGAAGACCGGCGGCTCGCCGTTGGCGTCGATGATCGGGCGAAGCTCTTCGATATCGCCGCTCGCCGCCGCCTTGAGGATCTGCTCGCGCAGCCGGCGGACCGGCGTCGGCAGCGTCGCGGGGTCGTATTCGACCTTGGGCGCTACCTTTTCGCCCGAGGACGGGCGCGCCGACGCCTCGACACCCGGCGGCAGGGGGGTGTCCGGCGGTATCTCGGGCATCACCCGGTCGCCGGCAATCTCGGGTCCGACGTCCGGACCGATGATCTCGGGTTCGCTCACCGGCGCGGCCAAGGCGGCACCGACAAGCATTGCGGAAAGGCCGCTTGCGAAAAGAAAACGCACCAGTTTCACCAACATGGCTGCCCTCCCGCCGTCGACGGCGCAGCCAGCAAATCGCCCCGTGCCAGTCTAGCCGAATAGCTTCATCGGGCAACGGACAATCCGCGGACTGTCCGCGGGTGTCACTGGACGACGCGGTTGAGCGAGAACTCGAAGGCGCGGATGCGGTCCGGCAAGGTATTGGCGAGGCCGGCGACGGCCTCTTCGCCATAGGTCTCGATGAGATCGGAGAACGCCCGGAACATCGCGGCATGCGCGAGAATCTCCGAATCGACGCCCGCCGAAGCCGCTTCTTCCCAGGCTTCGGTCAGGTAGGTGAGCGCCAGTCTCTTTTTCTCGGCAATACAGTTGTCGTCTATCTTGGAATCCATATGTCGCGCCGTTGTCGTCGCCATGAAATCACCCGTCCCCGTACCGGCCGCAATATTCGATTCAAACGCTAACATGTAAAATTGCGCGCAACAGCCGCATCATGAAAAAAGGGTTAACGGCGACTTAAGGATTTCGAAAGTCGGGTTAAGGATCTGTTTACTCTTGCCGCCCGTAGCGGGCGACGACGTCGCGGGAAATCCTTGCGCCTTCATCCATATACCGGTCGATCGCCGCCGTCGCGGCCGGGGTGCAGCTTCGGTAAACGGCCTTGAAGGACTCGTACCCCCGGTTGAAGCTGTCGACGAAGCGGGCGCGCCGCGCCGGGTCGGCCTGGTCGGCGTCGAGGAGCGCCTGCATCTGGTCGCGCCACAGGCCGCCCTCGTCGCTGTTGCAGAGGTGACGCATGTAGTGGATCGCGCCGAGGATCTCGGAGAGGCGCAGCAGCGATTCGTCATAAGGCGTCGTCACCACCGGCTTGGGGGCTTCCTGGTCGTCCTGCTCCTGGGCGCCCGCAGCGAACCCGGAGGTGATCAGAAGGGCGAGGCCGATCGCGGCCGCTGTCCAGTATTTCCGCACGCTTGGGCTTCCCGATGTTGACTGCGACCGCACTACAGCATCCCGAGGCTGGCGAGAATGCGGCGGGTATCCCGCGTCATCGGCAGCGACCGGAGGTCCTCCGGCGCGAACCAGCGGGCATCGCCCGCATCGTCGCCGGCGGCGAGGTCTCCGCCGACCGGGCGGCCGTCGAACACCACCAGCACATAATGGCCGCCAACGGTGGCCGATTCGGGGCTCGGCAGGATTTCGGCATGGTCGATCGGCGCCCCGATCTCGACGACGATGCCGGTCTCTTCCAGGACTTCCCGCGCCGCCGCCACGGCGAGCGATTCGCCGAATTCGACGGCGCCGCCGGGGAAAGCCCAGATCTTCTCGTAGGGCGGCTTGGCGCGCTCGATGAGAAGCACCATGCCGTCGCGGCGGACAACGGTGCTGACACCGAGGAGGGGGTGGGGCTGGGGCGACGGCGACATGCCGGCGATGGTATCTCCCGCGCCGGGCCACCGGAAGCCCGTCCATGCGCCGCCCCTCATCCTCCGCCACCTTGCGCCGGGGGCGCTCAGCCGGATACGAAGGGCGGCATGTGCGGACGCTACATCCTCACCGCCACGCCGGAAGAACTCGCGGCGCTGTTCGGCTATCTCGACAGCGAGTGGTTCCCGCCGCGCTACAACATCGCGCCGACCCAGCCGGTCGCCATCGTCCGCCAGGTCGAGGGCGTCCGCCGCTTTGCGCTCGTCCGCTGGGGGCTGGTGCCGGGCTGGGTCAAGGACCCGCGGAAATTCTCGCTGCTGATCAACGCGCGAGCCGAGGGGCTCGCCGACAAGCCGTCCTTCAAGGCGGCCTACCGCTATCGCCGCTGCCTGGTGCCGGCCTCGGGCTTCTACGAGTGGCGCCGGACGCCAGGCGGCAAGCAGCCCTACCTGATCCGGCCCCGGGACGGCCGTCCGGTCGCCTTTGCCGGGCTGTGGGAAAGCTGGATGGGGCCGGAGGGGAGCGAGATCGACAGCGCCTGCATCGTCACCACCGCGGCCAACCGGCTGGTGGCGCCGATCCACGATCGCATGCCGGTGATTCTCGAGCCGGAGGATTACGCCCGCTGGCTCGATGTCCGGGAGAACCCGGTCGATACCGTCGGCGAATTGCTGCGGCCGGCCCGCGACGACCTCCTGGAGGCGATCGCGGTCGGTACCCGCGTCAACAAGGCGGATAATGACGATCCCGCCCTGCTGGAGCCGGTCGAGCCGACGCTCTTCTAGTCGTCGGCTTCGCCGGTCAGGCTTTCGCCGTCCTTTCAGGCCGGCTTGGCGACTGCTTCCTCACGGGGCTGGCCGAGAGCGGCGACAACCTCGGGAATGGCAACATTGCGATACTGGCGCTCGAGCGCTTCCTCGCGCTCGCGATCGGCGCGCGAACGGAAGGGTCGGCGGTCGATCGGGCTCTTCGATGTAATCACGGGTCTACTCTTGTTTGGCACCTTGGCGAGGCGGACGTCGCCTGCGCTTCGGCTGACATCCCGTCAGTTTGCGGCGGAATCGTGAAGACATGGTCAACGAGTGATGGACGTCACAGGCCCGCTTGCGGTTCGTCGCGAGGTGTGTCCGCGAGGCCATGATTAC
This sequence comes from Bauldia sp., assembly GCA_020442095.1. The sequence goes on along the minus strand of JAGRKY010000071.1, from coordinate 10,945 downwards.
ACCCTCCGGCTTGCGCCCGCCGCGCCAAGCCGTTAGCTGACACCATTGTCCTTGTTGGGGAATCGACTGGCGGATGTCAGCCCGACTGCGCGAACGCCGCTCTTCGCTGGCGGTATGGAGTTCCAGGCTTTCCCTGCTCTCGATCCCTGTCCTGGTGATCGTCGCGATCGGCCATCGCAGCGACCTGATGACGGCGACCCAGGCCTATGCGGTGATGGCCCTCGGCTTCGCGCTCGCCGGCTTCGGCGTGCTGGCGGCGCTTGGCGCGCTCGAAGGCATCTGGCGGGATGGCCGCAAGGGCCTCGGGCCGGCGCTGCGCGGCCTGCTCGTCGGGCTCGCGGTGCTGATCGTGCCCGTTGCCGGCGCCTGGAAGCTGGTCACCTATCCGCAATTGATCGACATATCGACCGACGTCGATGATCCGCCGGCTTTCGTGCTTGCTGCCGCCGACCGTCCCGCCGACGCGCGCCCCGTGACCGATCCGAGCGACGACGACATCGAGCTCCAGCGCGAGGCCTATCCCGACATCGTCTCGCGGCATTATCCGGTCGGCACGGTGCGGGTCTTCGAGGATGCCAAGACGATCGTCGGTGGCCGCAACTGGCGCGTGCTGGGCATGCAGCCGCCGACCGACGAGGAGGCGGCCGGCTGGATCGAGGCGGTGGCCGCGACGCCGATCTTCGGCTTCCGCCAGGACGTCGCGATCCGCATCCTGCCGGACGGGGAGGGGGCCCTGGTCGACATGCGCTCGGCCGCGCGCAACGGCGCCCACGACCTCGGTGCCAATGCCGAGCGCATCCGCGCCTTCTTCCACGACCTCGACGCGTCCCTCCAGGGGATCAGCGAGGAATAGGCGAGCGCCTCAGCGCGAGATACGCCGCTGCAGCGCTTCGAGCAGCACCGCCGTCAGGATGATCGTTCCCGTGGCGAAGCCCTGCCAGAAGATCTCGATCCGCGCCAGGTTGAGGAAGTTCCGGGTCAGCGCGATGATGATCACGCCGATGATCGTGCGCAGAATCCGCCCCTGGCCGCCATAGAGGCTGGTGCCGCCGATCACCACCGCGGCGATCACCTCGAATTCCAGCCCCTCGCCGGTATTCGGCGAGACCGCGCCGAGCCGCGACAGGCTGACCAGGCCAGCGAGCGACGCGGTGAAGCCGACGATCATCATGCAGGCGATCTTGATACGGTCGGCGCGGATGCCGGACAGCATCGCGACGGTGCGGTTCGAGCCGACGGCATAGATGCGCTTGCCGAAGGCGGTGCGCTCGAGCATGAACCAGCCGACCGCGTAGACCAGCACCGCCACCCAGACGATGTTCTGGATCTGCACCCAGACGAAAATGTCGCCGATCGACCCTGACTTCGCCACGCCGGAGAAGTTGAACGGGAAGGGGATCGATATCAGCCGTCCCTGGCCGAAGGCGCGGACGATGTCGGGAATGTCGGGAATCGGCTGGCCGCGGGTGACGACCAGCGTCAGGCTGCGCGCCATCATCAGCGTGCCGAGCGTCACGATGAAGGATGGTATCTGCGCCTTGGTGACGACGAGGCCCGAGAAGAAGCCGAATATCGGCCCGACCAGCAACGGCGTGATCAGGCCGAGCACGATGATCCACCAGACCTGGTCGGCGGAGGTCTCTACCGGCATCCAGCGCACCATGATCCAGCCGCCGACGGCGGAGGACAGGCCGACCACCGAGCCGACCGAGACGTCGAACTCGCCGGAGATCATCACCACCGTCATGCCCGCCGCGACGATCAGCATCACGGTCATCTGGCCGAGCAGGTTGCTGACGTTGACCGGCGACAGGAAGCGCGCATTCACCGACTGCATGATGACGATGAGGATGACGAGGACGGCCAGCGCCTGGATCAGGCTGTAGGACTGCCTCAGCGTCGAAAGCAGGCGCCCAGCCTCCTTCGGCTTGGCGGATTGGGGACTTGCAGCCTCGGTCACGCTTGCTTCCTCCGGATTTCCCCGCAGGCCGAAGCATGCAGGATCGTTTCACGCTCGATCTCCAGCCCGCTGAGCTCGCCGACGATCTCGCCGCGGAACATCACCAGCACCCGGTCGCAGAGCGAGACCAGCTCCTCGAGCTCGGTGGTGATCAGGACGATTCCGACGCCGGCCGCGGCGATCTCGTCGACGATGGTCCGGATCTCCTCCTTGGACCCGACGTCGATGCCGATGGTCGGCTCGTCCATGATGAAGACCTTGGGATTGGTCTCCAGCCATTTGGCGAACAGCACCTTCTGCTGGTTGCCGCCCGAAAGCTGCCTTGCCCGTGCGAATGGCCCGGGCGCGCGCACCCTCAGCCGATCCATGTTGCGCCTGGCGGTGGCGACCATCGCCGACCGGTCGAGGACGCCGGCCGCGCCGGTGAAGCGCTTCAGCACCGGAAGGCAGATATTCTCGACCAGGGTGAAATCCGGGAGGATACCTTCGCGGAGGCGATCGTTGGTCAAAAGGGCGAGGCCCGCCTTGAGCGACTCGGCCGGGTCATGCAGCGACACCGCCTTGTCCTCGATGGTGACGCGTCCGGAGACGTTGTGGCCGCCGGCGCCGAAGACCGACTTGGCGAGTTCGTCGAGACCGGAGCCGGCGAGGCCGGTCACGCCGATCACCTCGCCCCGGTGCAGGTCGAAGTTGATCGCCCTGAGGTGTCCCGGCACGTTGAGATCCTCGACCCGCATCAGCGGCGTGCCGCGATTGGCATCGGTGAGGTGCGATTCCCGCCGCGTCGTCTTCACCTCGCGGCCGACCATCGTCGAGACGACCTCGGGGAGCGTCGTCTCGCTGATCGGCCCGTCCGCCACCACCTGGCCGTCGCGCATGATGGTGAGGTTGTCGCAGACCTCGAAGATCTCGCTGAGGTAATGCGAGATCAGCACGACGCCGACGCCGTCCCCGGCAAGGCGCCGGATCAGGCGGAGCGCGACCCGTACCTCGGTATCGGTCAGCGAGGAGGTCGGCTCGTCAAGGATCAGGATGCGCGGGTCGAGGCTCACCGCCTTGACGATCTGCACCATCTTCTTGAGGTCATTGGGGAGCTCGCCGACGACCGCATGGGGCGAGACGTCGATCTCGTATTCCTTGAGGAGGCCCGTGACCGCGGCGGTCATCTCCTTCCGACGGATGACTCCGCCGAAGCGATAGGTCGGCTCGTTGTTGAGCAGCAGATTCTCCGCGACCGTCATCGTCTGGATCAGGTTGATGTCCTGATGGGCGGTGACGATACCGTGGGCATGGGCCTGGTCGGCGCCCAGGAGCCGGATCGGGCGCCCCTCGAGCAGCATCGTTCCCTGGTCGGGCTGGTGGACGCCGGCGATCACCTTGGCGAGCGTCGACTTGCCGGCGCCGTTCTCGCCGACCAGGCCGGTGACCCGGCCGGAGACGATCTCGAAGTCGACGTCGATCAGCGCGCGCACGGCGCCGAAGCTCTTGAACAGCCGCTTGCAGGCGAGGAGGGTCGGCCCGGCCTCGGCCTTCATCCCGGGCGGCGGCATCTCCCCCGCTGCGACCGTCGCAGACGGCGTGGGGGACGGCGTATCGGCATGCATGATCGTTGTGCCCCGGCAAGCGATCGAAAAGCTTCGAGCACCGCCGGATCGAAGCGATCCGGCGGTGTCGGGCTCGGGAAGGCGACGGCGCTACTTGCCGGTGACCTGCGGGTCGTTGGCGAAGTCGGCGACGTTGTCCTTGGTCAGGAGCTTGGTGCCGAGTCCGATGAAGTCGTCGACCTCGCCGCCGGTGAGATAGGTCAGGACGATGTTCATCCCGTCATAGCCCATCCGGTAGGGATCCTGCACGACGAGCGCGTCGAACTTGCCGTCCTTGACCATCTCGAAGGAGACCGGGTCGAGGTCGAAGCCGATGAGATGGACTTCGCCGGTCTTGCCGGCCTGCTCGACCGCCTGGTAGGCGCCCTGCAGGACGAGCTGGTTGAAGGCGAAAAGGCCTTTGACGTCCGGCTCGGAGACCAGCAGGTCTTCGGTCGACTGGCGGCCCGAGTCGAGGGTCAGCACGGGAACCGGCTGTTCGGGAAGGACGTCGAAGCCGAGCGCCTTCATCTTGTCCTCGAAGCCCTTCTGCCGGGCCTGGCCGTTGTCGTTGGTCGGAGCGTGGTCGAGGGTCGCGACCTTCGAGCCCGGCGCGAGGAGCGTCGCCATGTAGTCGGCCGCCTGCTCGCCGCCCTTCACGTTATCGGTGATGATCAGGCTGATATAGTCGCCCGAGCGGATGCCGATGTCGGTGATGACGACCGGAATATCCTCGGCGTTGTAGATGTTCTTGATCGGCTCGGCGACCATGACGCTGTCGCCCGGGAAGATCAGGACGCCGTTGACGCCGGCGGCATAGAGATCCTCGAGGTCGGAGACCTGCTTCGCCTTGTCGTTGTCGCCGCCATTGGTGACGATCAGGTCGACGTTGACGCCCTTTGCCTTCCATTCCTCGGCCGCCTTCTTGGCGCCGTTGACCATGGTCACCAGGAACGGGTTGGTTCCCCAGAATACCGAATAGCCGATCTTGAAATCCTGCGCCGAGGCCGGCGATCCAACGGCAACCGCGGCCGCAATCGCCGACGCGGCGATGAGGGTCTTGCTACGCATGCTCGTTTTCTCCCTAGGTCTTTATTGTATCTTTTGTTCAGCTCCCCGGGCTCCCGACGGCACGGCCGGACAGACATTTGCCTGCCCAACGGACAACCGGAATCGTTTCAGTTCATGGCGGTCCCATTCATCGATGCACGGGGCTTTTATCTGCGCATCCGGCGAAGGTTTCGTCAACCGGAGCGCCGGTCGGGGATGGAAATCGATCAGCAAAATTTCACGATGGCCGATGGCACGATCTGCGCGGTATCGTAAGGAATTCACATGCGAACCTGACCCGGGCAGGCGACCCTCCAGGCAGCCGGGTGGCGTCGGCCGGTGGCCGGCCCGCAGCCCGGGGACAGGCGAATGGGAGGAAGAAGAATTGAAGATCACCAGCTTTGAAACGATTCGGGCGGAGGAGCTGGAGAACCTCCTCTGGCTCCAGGTCGGGACCGACGAGGGCATCGTCGGCCTCGGCGAGACCTACATGATGCCGAAGACGGTCGAGGCCTATATCCACGAGGTCATCGCGCCGAAGCTTCTCGGCCGCGATCCGCTGCAGATCGACCGGATCGCCAAGGACCTCAACGGCTATCTCGGCTTCCGCTCCTCCGGCGCCGAGGTGCGCGGCAACTCGGCGCTCGACATCGCGCTCTGGGACATCTTCGGCAAGGTGACCGGCCAGTCGGTCACCCAGCTCCTCGGCGGCGCCTCGCGCGAAAAGGTGCGGACCTACAACACCTGCGGCGGGCCGAATTACATGCGCACCGCCAAGGGCGTGAACCCCGGCAACTGGGGTCTTGCCGAGACCGAGCGCTACGACGACCTCAACGGCTTCATGACCCGCGCCGGCGAGCTCGCCGAGGACCTGCTCTCGGAGGGCATCACGGCGATGAAGATCTGGCCCTTCGACCCCGCCGCGCAGAAGACCGACGGCCAGTACATATCGAGCGAGGACCTGAAGACCGCGCTCGAGCCCTTCGAGAAGATCCGCAAGGCGGTCGGCGACAAGATGGACATCATGGTCGAGTTCCACTCGATGTGGCAGCTCGTCCCGGCGATGACCATCGCCAAGGCGCTCGCGCCCTATGACACCTTCTGGCACGAAGACCCGATCAAGATGGACAGCCTCGCGAGCCTGCGCCGCTATGCGGCGGTCTCGCCGGCGCCGATCTGCGCCTCCGAGACGATCGGCACCCGCTGGGCCTTCCGCGACCTGCTCGAGACCGACGCCGCCGGCATCATCATGCTCGATCTCTCCTGGTGCGGCGGTTTGTCGGAGGCGCGCAAGATCGCCGGCATGGTCGAGGCCTGGCACCTCAGCATCGCGCCGCATGACTGCACCGGGCCGGTGGTGCTGACCGCCTCGACGCATCTTTCGCTCAACGCGCCGAACGGCCTGATCCAGGAGAGCGTCCGCGCCTATTACAAGACCTGGTACCAGGATCTCGTCACCGCGCTTCCCGAGGTCAAGGACGGCTACATCACTGCGCCGCCCGGCCCCGGCCTCGGCCTCGAACTGGTTCCCGATCTCGACAAACGCTTCACCGTCGGCCGCCAGGTATCTAAGCTGTAGCGATCGCGGCATCCGCCGCTTCAGCTACTGAAGGACGATACGTGGGAACGAAGGACTTCGCCGCGGGCGGCTATCGATTCATCGAGGGCGTTTCGCAATATTCCGCCGGGGTTGTGGCACTGGTCGGCTACGAAATCGCCCGCCTCAGATTCGAGACGCCCTTGCCGCTCGCCGAGGGCTTCGCCCGCATCGAGGCCTTTCTCGCCGAGGCCGGCCGCCCGCTGACCGCCTTCTGTGCCTGCGAGCTGCGCTCGCCCGAGCCCTTCACCGAGGACGGCTTCCGCGCCTTCAACGCCCATTACGTCGAGACGCTGGAGCGGTGGGGCGTCGTCCGCGACGGGGTGAACCCGGTCGCGCGCAGCAACGTCTGCCCTGAGATCAATGCGGCCGGCGAGCCGGTCTTCCACGCCTTCTCCTACACCCGGCCGACGTCGGAGCTGACGCGCTCCTTCGTCGTCGCCGGCAGCGGCGAGGTGCCGGAAGGGCAGGCGAATTACCGTGACCACATCGTCCGGCGCGGCGACCTCAGCCGCGAGGGCCTCGGCGAGAAGGTGCGCTTCGTGCTGGCGACCATGGCGGGGCGGATGGCGGAGCTCGGCTTCGGCTGGGCCGACACGACGGCGACCCAGATCTACACCGTCCACGATTTCCACCCCTTCGCCGCGGAGATCGCCGATTGCGCCGGCGGGGCAGGGATGAGCTGGCACTATGCCCGGCCGCCGGTCGTCGATATCGACTACGAGATGGATTGCCGCCGCATCCCGTCCGAGGGCGTCATCTGAGCGGACGCCCCCGCAAAGGTGCAGGGGCGCGAGGCGAGAGACCCGTCAGGACAGCGCCATCTCCGGCACGTCGTCCGGGACGATGAGGCGCGCCTCGGTCGCTGCGATGATATCGTCCACCGAAACCTCCGGCGCGCGCTCCCTGAGCACGAGCCCGGCTTCGGTCGGCTCGATGACGGCAAGGTCGGTGACGACGAGATCGACCCGCCGCAGGGCGGTGAGCGGCAGCGAACATTTCGGCACGATCTTCGAGGCGCCTCTCGCGCTGTGCTGCATGGCGACCACGACGCGCTTGGCCCCGGTCACGAGATCCATGGCGCCGCCCATTCCGGGCACCATCTTTCCCGGAACCTTCCAGTTGGCAAGGTGGCCGTCCTCGTCGACCTGCAGCCCGCCGAGCACGGTCATATCGAGATGGCCGCCGCGGATGATGCCGAAGCTCATTGCGCTGTCGATGGAGGCCGCGCCGGGAACTGCGGTGACGAAGCCGCCTCCGGCGTCCGTCAGGTGCGGATCTTCCATTCCCTCGGGCGGCCGCGCGCCGAGCCCGATGACGCCGTTCTCCGCCTGAAAGAAGACGTTGAGTTCCGGCCGCACGTAGCTTGCCACCAGGCTCGGCAGGCCTATGCCGAGATTGACCAGCGATCCGGGCTGGACCTCCTGCGCGACGCGGCGGGCGATGAGTTGCTTGGCTTCCATCGGTGTCTCCCGTCAGGCGGCGCGTTCGAGGATGCCATCGACCAGAACGCCCGGCGTTTTCACGGCGTCCGGCGGGATGGCGCCGATCGGGACGATGATGTCCGCCTCGGCGATCACGGTATCGGCGGCGAGCGCCATGATCGGATTGAAGTTGTGGGCGGTGAGCGAATAGTCGAGGTTTCCGGCATAGTCCGCATGGCGGGCCGCGATCAGAGCGAAATCGCCCCGGATCGGCGGCTCGACCAGAAAGCGCCGGCCCCCGACCTCGACGATTTGCTTGCTGTCCTCGACCTCGGTGCCGAGGCCGGTCGGCGTCAGCACCCCGCCGAGCCCGACGCCTCCGGCCCGAATCCGCTCGACGAGCGTGCCCTGGGGCACCAGTTCAACGTCGATCTCGCCGGAGATCATCTTCGCCTGGGTCTCGGGATTGAGCCCGATATGGGAGACGATCATCCGGCTGACGGCGCCGGCGGTGACCAGCTTGCCGATGCCCGTGCCGGGCATGGCGGAGTCATTGGCGACGACGGTCAGGCCGCTCGCCCCGCGCGCCACGAGGGCATCGATCAGCCGGTGTGGCGACCCCACTCCCATGAATCCACCGATCAGGACGACCGCGCCGTCCGGGACGAGTGCCGCGGCGGCGTCGGTCTTGAGGCTTTGCTTCATGGGTCGCTCCGGTCGTTGCTGATTGGGAGGCGCAAGCCGAGGCTCTCGAATCCGTCCGACCGCAGACCGCGCGCTGCTGGCTCTTGGTCAGTCGACAGAAGCATTGTCCGCCCCCCGGAAAGCGACGAGACCTTAGTCGTGTCATATGTCAGGGAAGCGTCAGTCGCAGCGCGGGCGCCGCGATCGCCGGAACCGTCATTCGCGGAAGTTCGGGCCCCCGGAATAAGTCATTGAGATGATTGGTCGGATGGGCGGGATTTGAACCTGCCTCGTTTCGAGCCAAGCGAAGGTTTGCGAGACCGGGAGGAGGCTGTTACGACCGCGCGGTGAACGGGTTGCTGGCCCGCAGGCTCCCGCCGGGACTGTAAGGAGGAGGTTCGCCATGGAGACGAGATTCGCTGCGCGGCTGGGCAAGCCGGTATCCGAGATTGGCTTTGGCGCCTGGGCGATCGGCGGCAGCTGGGGCAGGGTCTCCGAGGCCGATGCCGAAGCCGCGCTCAACGCCGCGCTGGACGCCGGTGTCACGTTCATTGACACGGCGGATGTCTATGGCGACGGGCGCTCGGAACGCATTATCGGGAAGGTGCTCAAGGAGCGCGGTGGCGAACGCCCCTTCGTTGCCACCAAGGCCGGCCGGCGCGAAGGCAATCAGCCCGAGCATTACTCCCGCGAAAACCTGGAGCGCTATATCGATCGGAGCCTCGCCAATCTCCAGACCGACGCGCTCGATCTCCTGCAGCTCCACTGCCCGCACCCGGCGATCTATTACATGCCCGAGGTGTTCGACACGCTCGATGCCATCGTCGCCGCCGGCAAGCTGAAGCGCTACGGCATCAGCGTCGAGAAGGTCGAGCAGGGCCTGAAGGCGATCGAGTTCCCGAACGTCGCCTCGATCCAGATCATCTACAACATCTTCCGACAACGTCCCGAGCGTCTGTTTTTCCCCGAGGCCAAGAAGAAGGGCGTCGCCGTCATCGTTCGCGTTCCTTTGGCCAGCGGGTTGCTGACCGGCAAGATGACCAGGGACACCACCTTCGCCGCCGACGACCATCGTCTGACCAATCGCCACGGCGAGATGTTCGATATGGGCGAGACCTTCTCCGGCGTCCCGTATGAGGATGGCCTCGACGCCGTCGAAGCGATCCGGCCGCTTGTGCCGGACGGTGCCTCGATGGCCGCTTTCGCGCTTCGCTGGATCCTGATGAACGACGCGGTGACCACCGTCATTCCTGGCGCCAGGAACGAAGCGCAGGCGAAAGGGAACGCCGCCGCCGCCGACCTGCCGCCGCTGGACGACGCGACGATGGCGGCACTGAAGGCGATCTACGACGAACGGATCGCACCGGCGGTCGACCAACGCTGGTAGCCTGCCCCGCCGTTTCGCCGGGGACGGCGGCTCGACAGCGGTTCTCGCGATCCCGAAACCGGACGATGGCGGGAGGCCGCGGCGGTCTCTCCGGGCTCGGGATCAGCGTCAAAGTGCCCGAACAAATTGATTGCTTCCGTTTCGTCGTTCCCGGTTAACAGGAAGGCGAAGGGGAGGGACCCAGACCGACGCCGGCGGAACGCGAGGCGAAAGGTCGAAATCAGGAGACAGTGACGTGCGATATTCCAACAAGGTAGCGATTGTGACCGGGGCCGGCCACGGGATCGGACGCGCAATCGCTCTTCGCCTCGCAAGCGAAGGCGCGCGCGTCGCCGTCCTGGAAATCGACGACGAATTGGGCCGCGAAACGACAAACCGGATCACCGGCAACGGCGGCGAGGCCTATTTCGTGCACGCCAACATCACCAATGCGGGCGAGGTTGAAGCCGCTTTCGCCGAGGTCATCGCTCATTTCGGCGGGCTCGATGTCCTGGTCAACAACGCGGCCTTCAGCGGTCCGGGCGACTACCAGCACATGCGTTCGGACCTATGGGTCGAGGAGATCGATATCAACCTGAACGGGACCTATCACTGCACGGCCGCGGCCGTGAGCCACATGCAGACGAAAAACGCCGGCGCCATCGTCAATCTGAGCTCGGTCAACGGTATGCGCTACTTCGGCAATCCCGCCTACAGCGCCGCCAAGGCCGGGATCATCAATCTGACGCAGTCGATTGCGTCGGAGTACGGCAGGTACGGCATCCGATGCAATGCGGTCTGCCCCGGTTCGGTGCGGACGGACGCGGTGTCATGGCAACGGCGTCTCGAGCGGGACCCCCAGGTGTTTGAAAAGCTTGCGCGCTGGTACCCGCTGGGACGGGTCGCGAATCCGGATGACATCGCCAAGGCGGTCGCCTTCCTCGGTTCGGACGATGCCGACTACATCACCGGCGTTGCCCTGCCGGTCGACGGCGGTCTGACCGCGGGCATGAATGTGATGATCGGCGAACTGGTCCTCGAAGAGACGCCAATCGACTGACAACCGGCAAACAGCGGGGCGCCTGGTCGCTGAGGCCCGCCCCGAGTTCCGCCTCACGAGACCATGTCGGCTCTGACATCAGGGACAGCGGACGTCCGGAAGCCACAGCACGCAGAACGCGGGTTCTGGCGCTTTTTGTTGTCCGCTTGATTTTTCATGCGTCGGGCTTCCGGGATAAGCCCTTGAGAAGATTGGTCGGAGTGGCAGGATTTGAACCTGCG
>JAGRKY010000719.1 GCA_020442095.1 Bauldia sp. | reverse complement strand
TCAACGTCACGATCAACGGCAGGACCTATCGGATGGCCTGCGACGACGGCCAGGAGGATCACCTCACCGAGCTCGGCCAGCAGCTCAGCGACACGATCGAGGAGTTGCGCGGCCAGTTTGGCGAGATCGGTGACCAGCGCCTGACGGTGATGGCCGCGATCACCATGGCCGACCAGCATTCCGAAACCGAGAAACGGCTCCGTCAGGTCGAGGGCGAGATCGCCGGCCTCGAGGAAGCGCGCGCCGCCCTGGTCGAGCGCCAGGAGCGCACAGAGGCGGAAATCGCCGAGTCGATCGAGGCGCTTGCCGACCGGCTGGAGGCCGTCGCCAGCCGCCTCAACGGCACCGACCCGCTTGAGGGCGCCGACTGAGCGAAGAGTTGCGTCCCCCTCTGGCGTCGGTCGGTAGCCGGCTCTATATCTGGGGCCGGCGTGGCTGTGGGGCCCGGCAGGAGAAGCATTCCCCGGGGCCTTATCGATCCTAAAGGGAGCTGTCCCTGTGCTGGCCCGTGGGCTCGCGTATACGGCGCCCACCTACTCTGTAGGTCTCCGGGATTCGATACTCCACCGGCTTTGCGGCTTCGCCTTTCTCTCTTCCGGCGGGACGGCCCGACCAGGCATGCTCGAAAATCCTGCGGCCTCGAAAGCGGCCCTCCGCGCCGCCGCACTGGCGCGCCGTGACGCGCTCGGCGACGAGGCGCGGGCGACGGGCAACGTCGCGATCGCACGGAGCGCGATGAATCTCCTTGCCGGACGCGACATCGCGTGCCTGTCGGGGTTCCTGCCGATCCGCAGCGAATGCGATCCCGGGCCAATCATGGCAGCGGCCTCCACCCGCGGCGCGATTCTGGCGCTCCCCTCCTTTGCAGGTGGGGAGGAGATGGTCTTCCGCCGCTATTCCCATGGCGATCCGCTCGTCGCTGCCGGCTTCGGAACCCGCGAGCCGGCGGCGGTCGCACCGATCGTCTCGCCCGATGTCATCCTCGTGCCGCTTGCCGCCTTCGACCGGTCGGGGACGCGCATCGGCTACGGCAAGGGACACTATGACCGGACCATCGCCGCGATGAGAGGGGAGGGGCGCGACCCGTTCCTTGTCGGCCTCGCTTTTTCGGTACAGGAGGTTGACCGGATACCCGGGGAGCCCCATGACGTGAGGCTCGATCGGCTGGTGACCGATCGGGATGTCTTCGATTTTTCCGGCGAGCGGGCCTGAGCGGCATGCGACTTCTGTTTCTCGGCGATATTGTGGGGCGGAGCGGGCGGAACGCGATCGTCGAGCGACTGCCCGCGCTGATCGAGGAGCGGCGGCTCGACTTCGTCGTGGTCAACGGCGAGAACGCGGCCGGCGGCTTCGGCATCACCGAGGAAATCCACATGGCGATCCTCGATGCCGGGGCGGATGTCGTGACCACCGGCAACCATGCCTTCGACCAGCGCGAGGCGCTCGTCTTCTCCGAAAGGCAGGACCGCTTCCTGCGGCCGACCAATTTTCCCGCCGGTACGCCGGGGAAGGGTTCGGGCCTCTTCACCGCGAGGAACGGCGCGCGGGTGCTGGTGGTCAATGTGATGGGGCGGGTGTTCATGGACGCCCTCGACGATCCCTTCGCCGCGATCGACCGGGAGCTCGCTGCCTGTCCGCTCGGCGAGCAGGCGGACGCGGTGATCATCGACTTCCACGCCGAGGCGTCGAGCGAGAAGCAGGCAGCCGCCTATCACGTCGATGGCCGGGCGACGCTGCTGGTCGGAACCCACACCCATGTGCCGACCTCGGACTATCGCGTGCTTGCCGGCGGCACCGCCTACCAGACCGACGTCGGCATGTGCGGCGACTACGATTCCGTCATCGGCATGGACAAGGAGGAGCCGCTGCGACGCTTCCTCACCAAGGTCCCCGGCGAACGCTTCTCGGCGGCGAAGGGCGATGCGACCCTTGCCGGCATCGCCGTCGAGGTCGACGACAATACCGGGCTCGCGACCGGCGTTGCCCCCTTCCGGCAGGGCGGCGTGCTCGCGGCGACGATCCCGTCCTTCTGGATCGACTGATCGCCGCGGCGGCGGCCTGACTACAGGAAGCATCGTCCTCGCCTCGTCCTGCACGCCGCGGTTTGGAGCGTCGTGGCCGATCAGGACTCTCCGGCAGTGGTAGGATGGCGGCATCGGGCGCGATTCGAATGAAGCCACCAATCCTGCTCCTTCATGGCGCGTGCAGTCAGCCGGCCCATCTGCGGGCGTGGGAAGCTTATTTTGCTTCGGCCGGCTATCCATGTGTCGCCCCCGCGCTGCCGGGACATGCGCCCGACGACAGGGCGGCGCTCGCCCGCCTCGGGATCAAGGACTATCTCGCTGCCGTCGTCGCGGCGCGGAGCGCGCTCGACCGGCCGCCGGTCGTCATCGGTCATTCGCTCGGCGGCCTCCTCGCCCAGCAGCTCGCGGCGAAGATGGACTGCGCGGCGATCGTGCTGGTCGCGTCGCTGCCGCCCGGTCCGCTGCCGATGACGCTGATGGCCCTTCCGCATTTCTCCCCGCTGGCGCCGGCGGTGCTTCTCGGCCGACCGATCCTCCCGACCCGTCTCGGGCTGGAGGTGCTGGCGCTGCATGATCTGGCTGTCGCCGAGCGCGAGGAGATACTCCCGGATTTCGGCCATGAATCCGGTCGCGTCTATCGCTCGCTGGTCTTCGGGCGCGTCCGTGTCGAGGCGCGCGCCGTGCGTTGTCCGGTCCTGGTGCTGCACGGCGAAGCTGACCGCCTGGTGCCGGTCGCGGTCGGGCGGAGGCTTGCCCGGCGCTACGGCGCGGAACTGATCGTCGTTCCCGGCCACGGCCATTGGCTGATCGCGGGATCGCTTCTCGAAATCGCCGCCGCGCCGGTCCTCGACTGGATCGAGGGCCTCGGTTAGCCGGAAAAAGTCGGTACCGCTGCCCTTCCTTTCCACCGGGTGGGGACGTATAACCCCCCGCAAATCAACCAGACCTCAGGGACTGTGCCCTCGTCCGGGTGCGGTCACGCTTGCATATTCCGGAGCAGCCCATGGCCGGCCATTCGCAATTCAAGAATATCATGCACAAGAAGGGTGCCGCCGATGCGCGCCGTTCGAAGGTGTTTTCCAAGCTCGCGCGCGAGATCACCGTCGCCGCCAAGCTCGGCACGCCTGATCCGGGCATGAACCCGCGGCTGCGCCTCGCCATCCAGAATGCGCGCGCCGAGAACATGCCGAAGGACAATATCGAGCGGGC
>JAGRKY010000070.1 GCA_020442095.1 Bauldia sp. | reverse complement strand
TGGCCGAAGGTGTGGCCGAGATTGAGCAGGGCGCGGACGCCCTGCTCGCGCTCGTCCTCGGAGACGATGTCCGCCTTGCCCTTGCAGGCGACGGCGATCGCCTTTTCGCGCTCCGGCCAGCCGGCGGCGACCGCCCGCCAGTTGGTTTCCAGCCAGGCGAAGAATTCGGCGTCGCGGATCAGGCCGTATTTCGCCACCTCGGCATAGCCGGCATTGAAGATCCGCGACGGCAGGGAATCGAGGATGCCGGCATCGGCGAGAACGAGGTCGGGCTGATGGAAGACGCCGACGAGATTCTTGCCGCGCGGGGTGTTGATGCCGGTCTTGCCGCCAACCGAAGAGTCGACCTGGGCAAGCAGCGTGGTCGGCACCTGGATGAGGTGCGTGCCGCGCAGCGCGATCCCCGAGGCGAAGCCGGCGAGATCGCCGACGACACCGCCGCCGAAGGCGAGGACCGCATCGCTCCGCTCGATCCGGGCCTCAAGCAGCGCGTCGACGACCGATTCGAGCGTCGCGAAGCACTTCGACGCCTCGCCCGGGGCAATGACGATGCGGGTATGCCTGATGCCGGCGCTGTCGAGGCTGGCGAGCAGGGTGGTGAGATGGTGGGCGGCGACCGTCTCGTCGGTGACGATGGCGACCCGCGCATCGGGCAGGCGGCGAACGATCTCGGCGCCGGCCCGGTCGATGATGTCGCGGCCGACGAGAATGTCATAGGAGCGGCTGCCGAGATCCACCTGGATCGTTCGCGGCGTGCCTTCCGGTGCTCCGTCATCGTTCATCGTTCGACCTTTCCGCTGGCCCCGTCACCGAGGTATTCGTCGAGCGCCTCGAAGATGCTGTCGATCACGACGTCATGGGCGACGTCCCGCGACTGGATATGAATATCGGCCTCGGCATAGATGGGGTAGCGCTCGGCGATCAGCCGGTCGACCACCACGGCCGGGTCGTCGGTCCTCAGCAGGGGGCGATTCGTCCGCCGCCTGACCCGGGCGAGGATCAGATCGCGGTCGGCCTTCAGCCAGATCGATATCGCGCCGGCCTGGATCGCCGCCCGGGTCTCGGGCTGGATGAAGGCGCCGCCGCCGGTCGCCAGGATCTTCGGGGTGCCGTCGAGCAGGCGCTGGATGACGCGGCGCTCGCCGTCGCGGAAATAGGCCTCGCCATGCTGCTCGAAGATCTCGGTGATGGTGGCGTTGGCCGCTTCCTCGATCTCGGTATCGGCATCGACGAAGGGCAGGCCGAGGCGCGTCGCCAGCCGGCGGCCGATCGACGACTTGCCGGCGCCCATCATGCCGACCATGGCAATCGTGCGCCCGTCGAGCAGGCGGGCGACCCGCGCTTCCCGTGATTCGCGGCCGTCGGCGGGTATCGGGTCGCGCCTTATGGTCAATCCGGTGTCTTCCATCGGCTTCTGGGCCGCGACCTAGAGCCGTTTTCGACCGCTTCTGTCAAGTGATCCCGGCCGATCGCGCCGGCCGGCTTGAAACCTGCCATCTTCTGGACGACAAAAGGAGCCATGCGGCGGATCAGACGCGGCCTGTCGATCGGTGTCGCCTTTACCGCCGACCGGGAACCGCAATGCCTACGATTGCAAGGTTTGTAACGACCCTGGCGGTGATTGCCGCGCTCGTCGGCGCGGCGATGTTCTACCTCGCCAATTTCGTGACGCCACGGAACCGGGAGATGTCGGTCCGGATTCCTGCGAGCGAACTCGAGCCGGTGCCGATCATCCGGCCGGCCCCGCCACCGCCGGAGCCGACCGGGGAAGAACCCGCGGGCGAGGCGGAACCGGCGGAATGACGCGGACGCGGCCGTCGCAGGGCGGCGGATACCAGATCGAGGCCTTCCTCGAGATGATGAGCGCCGAACGCGGCGCGGCGGCCAACACGCTTGCGGCCTATCGGCGCGACCTCGACGATTATGCGGGCTATCTCGGCCGCAACGGCTCGGGCCTGGAGCGGGCGGGGCCCGAGCAGATCCGGCGGTATCTCGGCGACCTCGACGCGCGGGGCATGTCGGCGCCGACCGTGGCGCGGCGGCTTTCCGCGATCCGCCAGTTCCATCGCTTCCTCTATGGCGAGGGATCGCGGGCCGACGACCCGACCGGGACGATCGACGGGCCGCGGCGGCCGGCGCGCCTGCCGAAGGTGTTGAGCGAAGCGGAGGTCGACCGGCTGATCGAGGCGGCCGCCGGGGCGGCGGCGCGCGAAGGGCAGTCGGCCGCGGGGCGGCTGCGGTCGCTCAGGCTGCATGCCCTGCTCGAACTGATCTACGCGACGGGGCTGCGGGTCTCGGAACTGGTCGGGCTGCCGGCAACCGCGATCCGCGACGATACCCGCTATTTCGCGATCCGCGGCAAGGGCGGGCACGAGCGGATCGTGCCGCTGACCGAGCGGGCGCGGCAGGCGACGGCGGCCTATCTCGCCGCGCTCGACGAGAAGGGCCGGCCGCCGGGGGGGCCGCGGGGCGGCTGGCTGTTCCCCTCCTCCGGCGACAGCGGCCACCTGACCCGACAGGCTTTCGCCCGCGATCTCAAGGCGTTGGCGGCTTCGGTCGGGATTTCGGCGGCCAAGGTCTCGCCGCATGTGCTCCGCCACGCCTTCGCCAGCCACCTCCTCCAGAACGG
>JAGRKY010000718.1 GCA_020442095.1 Bauldia sp. | reverse complement strand
TCTTGCCGGCGCCGAGATAGCCGGTGAGGACGGTGACGGGGATCTGGGTTTCTGGCATGGGATGCTGGCTCCAGGGCAATTCAAGGCCACCGGTCTTGTTCGGCGACGGATATAGGCGAGTCCATCCCGAATTGCCACGGGGGGGCTGCCCCTACCCGCCCGGATCGCCCGGGATGTCGACCGTGTCGAAGCGGTGGCGCCCCAGCGGATCGACGACGAAGCCGGTGACGTCCTTGTTAAGGGCCACGGTTTCCATGGCATGGGCAATCGCCACCCATGGCGCCTCGTCGACGAAAATCGCCTGCGCCTGCTTGTAGCCGGCGCTCCGCGCCTCCTGCGTCGGCAGCGCCCGGGCTTCCTGGATCAGCTTGCTGAAACGCGCGTCGCACCACAGGGCGAGATTGGTGATGCCGACCGTGTCGCAATCGAGCAGTGTCGAGAAGAACCCGGCCGGATCGCCGTTGTCGCTCGACCAGCCGGACAGCACCGCCCCCTGCCGTTCGGGATCGGCGACCTTGTCGAGGAAGCCGTCGAGCTTGTCGGTGACGATCTCGGCCTTGATGCCGATGGCGGCGAGATCGTCCCGGATCATGCCCGCCGTCGCGACCGGGTCGGGATCGTAGGGCCGCGCGACTTCGGGCACCAGGATGCGCAGGGACGCCTTGCTCACCCCGGCATCGGCGAGGAGCTTGCGTGCCGCCTCGGGATTGTGCGGATCGCCGGCCAGTCCCTCCGCATATGACCACATGTCCGGCGGGACCGGCGTCGTCGCGGTGACCGCGGCGCCGTCATAGACGCGCTCGACGATCGCCTGCTTGTCGATCGCCATCGCCACAGCCTTGCGGACCGCCGCCTGGTCGAAGGGCGCTTCCGTGGTGTTGAAGGCGAGATAGGCGACGTTGGCGCCCGGCCGCTGCTCGACGACGATCGGCGTATCGGCCGGCAGCGCGGCGAGCGCCGAGGCGGGCGGGTCGGCGATCACGTCGCAATCGCCCGCCTTGAGCTTCTCCATGCGGACGGTGGCGTCCGGGGTGATGTCGAAGACCAGTTCGTCGATCGCCGGCTTGCCGCCCCAATAATCCGGATTGGCGGCATAGCGGACGAGGACGTCCTCCTCGTAGCCGGTCCGCCTGAACGGCCCGGTGCCGACCGGCTCGGTATTGAGCTTGTCGCGCGCGCCGGATTTGAGCAGCGCACCCGCATATTCGGCCGAGAGGATCGAGGCGAAATCCATCGCGAGGTCGGGCAGCAGCGTCGCGTCCGGCCGGTTGAGGGTCACCACCACGGTCTCGTCGTCGACCTTGCGGACGGCGCGCAGCATCGACCCCATCGACATGCCGGTGAAATAGGGCCAGATGCCCCCCGCATAGTCGAAATAGGGGTTGTCCTCCTTCCACTGGCGCTCCAGCGAGAACACCACGTCGTCGGCGTTGAGGTCGCGGCTCGGGGTGAAATCCGCCGTCCCCTGGAACCTGACGCCCGGGCGGAGATGGAAGGTGTAGTCGAGGCCGTCCGGGGAGACCTCCCAGCTCGTGGCAAGGCCGGGCGCGATCTCCGTCGTTCCCGGCTTGAAGGTGACGAGCCGGTCGTAGAGCGCCTGCGACGAGGCGTCGAAGGTCGTGCCGAGGGTGAAGGGCGCGGGGTCGAAGCCTTCGGGGCCGCCGGCCGGGCAGAAGACGAGCGTCTTCGCCTCCGCCGTCGCCGCCATCCCCAGCGCCGTGATCGCGACGAGCGCGAGCAACGCCGGATTCGGGCGGACGGTCATTCTCCGGCGCCGTGCCTTCGCTCCGGTCATCGGCCGCCCGTCACGTCGAGGATCGCGCCACTGACATAGGAGGCGCTGTCCGAAAGCAGCCAGACGATCGCCTCTCCGACTTCGTCCGCGGTTCCCGGCCGCTGCATCGGCACCGTCTCGGCAAGCCGCTCCGCCCGGCCCGGATCGCCGCCGCTCGCATGCATGTCGGTAAGGATCAGGCCGGGACGGATCGCGTTGACCCGGACCCCTTCCGGACCGAGTTCCTTGCACAGCCCGATGGTCATCGATTCCATCGCCCCCTTGGAGCCGGCATAGTCGACATGCTGGTTCGGCGCGCCGAGCTTGGCCGCCGCCGAGGACAGGTTGACGATCGAGCCGCCGCGGCCGCCGCGCCTGGTCGACATCCGCCGCGCCGCCTCGCGCACGGTGAAATAGGAGCCGAGGATATTGACGTCGAAGGTGTGGCGCATCCGCTCCGCCGTCATATCGGCGATCGGGCTCATCGGCGCGAGGATGCCGGCATTGTTGACGACGCCGTCGATCGGGCCGAATGCCTCGATCGCCCGGTTGAAGAGCGCGATGACCTCGTCCTCCCGCGATGAATCGCTCTTCACCGCGATGACCCTGCCGCCGCCGGCTTCCGCCTCGGCAATCGTCTTCTGCGCCGCGGCATCGTCGTTGCGGTAGCTGAAGATCACCGACCAGCCCCGTCTTGCCGAGAGCCTTACCGCGGCGGCGCCAATCCCCCGGGCACCGCCGGTAACTACTATCGCCTTGCTCATTTCGTCTCCTGCCCCTATCGGTCTGTTGTCGCGGCTTTTCCGTTGCGGGGCAATGTAGCAGCATAGCCGTTGCGCGCGGGAAAGCATGCCGGAGAGTCCGGCGATTCTGCAATTGGGGGGAAGAAATGGAAGTAATGATTCTCGGGGCCGCGGGAATGGTCGGCTCGAAGCTGACGGCGCGGCTGATCCGCGACGGCAACATCGGCGG
>JAGRKY010000717.1 GCA_020442095.1 Bauldia sp. | reverse complement strand
ACCTCCTCCTCCACGACATGGGCGAAGGACTGGCCGACGGCCGCCCGGTCGGCGATGCCTCCGGCAGCGAATGGCGCACCGCGCCGCTTTGGGGTATCGGGCTGACGGAGACCGTCAGCGGACATACGCTGTTCCTGCATGACGGAAGAGCGCGGAACCTGCTCGAGGCGGTGCTCTGGCACGGCGGCGAAGCCGCGCCGGCACGCGATGCGGTTATCGCGGCAACACCGGATGAGCGTGCCGCGCTGATCCGCTTTCTGGAGTCGCTGTAACATGATCAAGCAACTCGGCCTTGTGGTGCTGATCGTCGCCACGGCATGCTGGCCGGCACATGGTGACGACGAGGGTCGCGTTACCGAGATTCCCGCTATTGCCTTCCGCCCGGTGGTGGTCGACGCCGTCGAGCACTTCGTCCTGCCCCGATACGCCTTGCTGGCGGAGAAGGCGGACGCGGAAGTCACGGCCCTCAACGACCTCTGCTGGCAGGCCGACAATGAACGGCTCGAAGCGGCGCGGGAGGGCTTTCGCGCCCTCGTGCTCGCCTGGTCGGGCGTCGAGATGTTCCGCTTCGGGCCGGTGCGTGACGGCAACCGCTTCGAACGTTTGTTCTTCTGGCCGGACCCGCGAGGTCGCGGACTGAAGCAGGTGCAGGGCCTCCTCGCTTCGCGGGACGCGACCGCCACCGATCCGGATTCCCTGCGTGGCAAGAGCGTCGCGGTCCAGGGTCTCGTCGCCCTGGAATTCGTGCTGTTCGGAACGGGCAGCGACGTCCTCGCAGACAAGGATGCGGCGGACCGCTCGCACCGCTGCGGCTACGGGGCGGCCATCGCCGGTGCGATCGCCGGTACCGCGCGCGAGCTCTCCGATGCCTGGCGCGGCCCGACCGGTTACGCCGCCCTGATGCTGGAGGCCGGCGAGGAAAACCCGATCTACCGCTCCCACGGCGAAGTCGTGCAGGAACTGGTCAAGTCCTGTCGCGAAATGGTCCAGATGGACCAGCAGCTCAAGCTCGCCTTCACCATTGGCGAGACTCTGCAGGATGCGAAGCCGAAGCTCGCCCCCTTCTGGCGATCGAACATGACCATCGCTTCGATCCGGGCAAACCTCGCCTCGGTCGTTTCGCTCTGCGGCGCCGAAGGCCTGGGCGCCGCCCTGCCGAAGGACAGCGACTGGCAAGCCGGCTCGCTCGCCTTCGAGATTCGCAATGCGGATTCGACCCTGGCCAAGGTCGCCGAGGACGGCGCGCCTTGGGAGGACCTCGTCACCGAACCGAAGAACCACGACCTGCTCGCCTATACCCGGATCCCGCTCGGCGGCGCGGCGGAACTCCTCGAGCACGGCTATCCGGACGCCCTGGGCCTGATCACGGGATTCAATTCACTCGATGGCGATTGACCGGCGAAACTTCATCAAGGCGATCACCGCTCTCGGCGTGATGCCGATCGGCACGCTTGCCCGCGCCGACGGCGCTCCGGCCTTTGTCGCGGCTCGCGTGGAACGCGATGCCGACTGCTCGGTCGCCGTCCTCGACCACGCCGGCAAGGTCCTGTTCAGCGAAAGCCTCGACGCGCGCGGACACGACATCGCGATATCGCCCGATCGTGCGACGGCCGTCGTCTTCGCGCGCAGGCCGGGCTTCTTCGCACTGGTCATCGATCTCCGCGGTCGACGCAGGGTGGCGACCTTCGTCCCGCCCGACGGCCGCCATTTCTACGGCCATGGCTTCTTCTCCGCCGACGGCCGCCTGCTCTACGCGACCGAAAATGACTACGAGGCGGAGCGCGGCGTACTCGGCATCTACGACGCCGGCGGCGGCTTCGCCCGGATCGGCGAGATCAATACGCATGGCATCGGCCCCCACGAGGCGCTCCTCATGCGCGACGGGCGGACGATCGCCGTCGGCAATGGCGGTGTCGCCACCCATCCCGACTACGACCGGGTCAAGCTCAACCTGCCGACCATGGAGCCATCGCTGGTCTATCTCGACGCGGCGACCGGCGACCTGATCGAGAAGATCATGCTGCCGGCTTCGCTCCACCAGTTGTCGATCCGGCACATGGCGGAATCGACCGACCGCACCATCTGGTTCGGCGGTCAATACGAGGGCAGCGAGAGCGACCGGGTCGACCTCGTCGGCACGCACAGGCCCGGCGGTGATCCGAGACTCGTCACCGCGCCGGCCCTGGCCTATGCCGGCATGCGCCAATATGTCGGCGCGGTCACCGTCAATGACGCCGGCACGCGCGTCGCGGCGACCAGCCCGGTTGGCGGCCACGTGGTGATCTTCGATGTCGCGACCCGGAACTTTGTCGAGAGCCGCGCCATCGCCGACGTCTGCGGCATCGCGCCGGACGGGCGCGACTTCTTCATCTCCGACGGCACGGGACGCCTGTGGCAGGGGCGCAACCTGATCAGCGAGACCCCGGGCGTCGCCTGGGACAACCACGTCCGCAAGATCGGCTGACGCGCCTCACTCGATGACGATCTTCGGCGGCGCGCGGCCGCTTTCGCCCTGCCCACGCTGGACGCCGTCCCAGACCCGCGCGGCGATCTCGCGATAGACCTCGGCGAAAGGACTGCCCGGATCCGAGGCGACGATCGGTGCGCCGGCGTCCGAGGTCTCGCGTATCTTCAGCTCGAGCGGGACTTCGCCGAGGAACGGAACACCAAGCCTTTCCGCCTCATGCCGCGCCCCGCCATGGGCAAAGACGTCGGTACGCCCGCCGCAATGCGGACAGAGGAAGTAGCTCATGTTCTCGACGATCCCGAGAACCGGGACATCGACACGTTCGAACATGGCGATGCCGCGGCGCGCATCGATCAGCGCGAGGTCCTGTGGCGTCGAGACAATGACCGAACCGGCAAGCGGCACTTGCTGGGCCATGGTGAGCTGGGCGTCGCCCGTACCGGGCGGCATGTCGACGACCATGATGTCGAGCTCGCCCCATTCGACCTCGCGCATCATCTGGTTAAGCGCCGAGATCACCATCGGCCCGCGCCAGATCATCGGCGTCTCTTCCTCGACGAGAAAGCCGATCGACATGACCTTGGCACCATGGGCATCGAGCGGCCGCAGCGTGCGTCCGCTGACGATCTCCGGCTTGGCATCCTTGAGGTTGAGCAAACGCGGAAGCGAGGGTCCGTAGATATCGGCGTCGAGAATGCCGACCCGCAGGCCATTCAGCTTCAGACCGAGCGCGAGGTTGACGGCGGTCGTCGACTTGCCGACGCCACCCTTGCCGCTGGCGACCGCGATGATCGCACCGACGCCGGGGATCCCCGCCTTGCCGCGCCCGCGTGGCTGGCCCGCCTGCTGCCGCGGCGGCGCATGTTGCGCGCCGGCCGGGGCCGCGGGCTGTTGCGCGCCCGAGGGCGCGCCGCCCCCCTTCTTCTCCGCGGTCAACACCACCATCGCACCTTCGACGCCGGGCAGGTCGCGCGTCGCCCGTTCGGCCGCGACCCGCAGCGGTTCAAGCGTCGAGGCCGCCTCTGCCGGGACGGTCACCGAGAACATCACCTTGTTGCCGGAGATGACGATGTCCGACACGAGCCCGAGCGAAACAATGTCGCCGGTCCCGTCCGGTCCCGTTACCGTCCGGAGGCGATCGAGAACCTGATCCTTGGTGATGTCGGGCATACTGACTTTCTTTCCGTGTCTGGTGGCCCGCGACCATGGCTGTCTTGCGCGCGGTCAATTCGGCCGCGAGCGGATTCGGAACTGAAAGCGCGGACCGGCGCCTGTCTTTGTTGGTGAGAACTCCGAGGAGACCACCATAGCCGGTCCCGCGGCGTCACGATACCACCAGCTTCCTTCCGGCAGCTTGCAGCGACACCCGACATCCCGACCTGGTATGCCGCGCCCGAAAGGCCGTTCTTCAATCCGCCCGACGCCGTCTTC
>JAGRKY010000716.1 GCA_020442095.1 Bauldia sp. | reverse complement strand
TATTTCGAGGCAAAATACAGCGCAGCCATCATAATCACGATCGCGACGAATTGCAGGATCACCCGCCAGCGCATGAATGTCTGCGACCGGTTCGCCGACTTGCCGCGCGCCATGTTGAGGATGCCAAGGATCAGCACCACGACAACGGCGCCGAGCGCGACGAAGGACGCAATCTGCAGAAAGTCTTCCATTACCACCGCCCCTGGAAAGGACGCGCGGAGCGGCGAATCCCATGGCCTGTCATAAATCTCATATAGTCGGTTTGGCAGTTGCCGGCCATTGCGGCAAAGCTTCCCGGGCCCGATCGGCAGGATGCGGCAGGGCGGTGCGATGAGCGGCAGCGAGACGCCACTGACCGGCGGGCGGGTCACGGCCGGGGTCGTGCGGATCGGCGACACCGTCCACCGGCCGGCGTCGGGGAACAGCGCCTTCGTCCGCCGGCTGCTGGCGCATCTCGAGAGTCGGGGTTTCGGCGGTGCGCCGCGCTTTCTCGGCACCGACGAGGCGGGACGGGATATGCTGAGCTTCCTGCCCGGCGCGGTGCCGCGCGATCTCGGCCCCCATGGCGACGGGACGCTTGCCGCGGCGGCGGCGCTGCTCCGCCGTTTCCACGACGCGGCGGCGGACTTCGACGGCCTGAAGGGGCGGGGCGAGGTGGTCTGCCACAACGACTGGGGGCCGGCCAACACGGTATTCCGCGATGGCATGCCCTCCGGCATGATCGACTTCGACACGGCGGCGCCGGGATCGCGCCTGTGGGATCTCGGCTATTCGGCCTTCGTCTGGCTCGACCTCGGCAACGACGCCTATTCGGGCGAGGAGCAGGTGCGGCGGCTCGGCGTCTTCGCCGACGGCTACCGCTTGGCGGACTGCACGGCCACCGGGATCGCCGTCCATGCGGTGGCGCGGCAGACGGCGCTTGCCGCCTGGGGAAGGCTCCAGGGCAAGGCCGACATGGCGGACTGGGCGGCCGCGGCCGCGGCGTGGACCATCCTCAACGTGACCGAGCGGCTGGTTCCGACCGGCTACGGACTACCCGCGGGCGATTGAGCCTCCGCACTTGCGAGGCGGGACGGGGAGGCGCAAGCTTCACGCGGGAGCAGGCGGGAGGCGGCGATGCGCGGACTTTCGGGCAAACGGATCCTGATCACGGGGGGCGCGACCGGCATCGGCCGGGCCGCGGCGATCCGTTTCGCGGAGGAGGGGGCGAGCGTCGCGGTCAACCATATCGGCGACCCGGGAGCGGCGGACGAGCTGATCGAGGAGCTCGCCGACATCTGCCCGGAGGGAGATCATCTCGCGATGCTCGCCGACATCTCCGACGAGGACGAGGTCGACGCGCTGTTCGCCGGGGTGGTCGAGGCCTATGGCCGTCTCGACGTGCTGGTCGGCAATGCCGGGGTCAAGATCGTCCACCAGCCGCACGAGGTGCTGATGGACGACTTCGACCGGCTGATGGCGGTGAACCTGCGCGGCGCCTTCCTCACCGCCCAGGCGGCGATCCAGCATTTCCTCGACACGGGTCATCCCGGCGCGATCGTGATGACCTCTTCGATCCAGGCGCATTTTCCGGTCGAGGAGGATGCGGTCGCCTACATCATGTCGAAGTTCGGGGTGTCCGGGATGATCCGGGCGCTGGCGCTGCGCTATGCGCGGGACGGGATCCGGGTGAACGGGGTCGGCCCCGGGGCGACGCGGACGCCGATGAACGCGGTCTTCGAGGAGGACCCGTCGATCGAGGAGGCGGTCATCCGGATGATCCCGGCCGAACGCATCGGCGAGCCGGAGGAGATCGCGGCGGCGATCGCCTTCCTCGCCTCGGACGAGGCCTCCTACATCCACGGCCAGACGCTGATCGTCGACGGCGGGATGGGGATCGGGCGGAAGGATTAGGCGGCGCGGCGACGGGTGCTCGACGCGATCGCAGCGACCGAGAGCATGGCCTGACCGACGACCTCGGCCGAGATGGCGCTCTTGAGGCGGCTGTCGACCACGGCGCGATTGAGGATCGCGAGCACCCGCTCGATGCGCGGCAGCGACCACATCTGGAGCTGGCGGGTGACGAGGGGCTTCCGCTTGAAGAAGATCTGGGGGCCGAGGGCGCGATCGGCCGGAATGCCGCCATCGACCGCGGCGCGGGCGCGGTGGAGCATGTCGAAATGGCGGAGCGCCGCGCCGGCGACGGCGAAGTCGCCGGTTCCGGCCGCGAGCAGGCGGCGATAGAGCCGCGCGAAGCCCTCGGCGTCGCCGAGGGCCGCGGCATCGACCGCCTCGTCTATCGCGAAAGCCGAGGCGTCGCCGACGACCGCGCGGACGTCGTCGACGGTGATCTCGCCGGAGCCCGCGGCGTAGAGGCAGAGCTTGGCGATCTCGGAGCGGCTCGCCAGCCGGTCGCCGCCGACCAACTCCTTCAGCGTGGCGCGGGCATCGTCGGCAATCGTGAGGCCCGCCGCCCTGACTTCCTGGTCGATCAGTCCGTCGAGGGCGCGGGCGTCGTCGGCATAGCAGGCGATGGCCGCGGCATTGGCGGCGCCGGCGAAGAGCTTGCGGAGCGCCGCGGTCTTCTTCAGCTCGCCGGCGGTGACGACGATCCAGGCGTCCTGCGGCGGGGAGGCGATGAGCGCCTCCACCGGGGCGAGCGACCAGTTTCCCGAGGCGTGAACGGTGATGCAGCGGGTGCCGCCGAAGAGCGGGATCTCGTAGGCCTCGTCGGCGAGGCGGTTCGGATCGGCGGAGATTTCAGAGGAATCGAGACGGACGAGGCTGAGGGGATCGGCGTCGCGGCCGACGGCGGCCTTTGCGAAGGTGGCGGCGCGTTCGCTGACCAGACCGCTGTCATTGCCGAAGATCAGGA
>JAGRKY010000715.1 GCA_020442095.1 Bauldia sp. | reverse complement strand
AATAGCCCCAGGCGGCGACCGCCGCCTCGAGGCTGTGGATTTCCGCGTCATTCGCCTGGCGGGTGAGGCGGAGCTTTTCGATCTCGGAATGCGACAGCGTCTCGGAGCGGACGTAGGTGTCGATCTCCTCGTTGCCCTGGCGCAGCGCCGCGAGCTTGGACTTGGCGTCGGCGATTCGGAAGCCGACCTCCTGGCCGATGGCGTCGATGTCGGAAAGCTCGGCATAGCGCCGCTCGAAGACCTCGGGCGCGAGCCTGGCGATCTGGTCGAAGGACTTGGCGATGGTCGAAATCTGCTTCGCCACCTCGGCGATCTGTTCCTCGGTCACCGTCTCGGAGCCGCTCACCATCTCGCGGATCTGGCGGGTCGCCTCGATATTCGTCTCGAGCGCGTCGAGGATGGTCGGGATGCTCGGATCGGACTGGGTCGCCTCGATGCTCTTGCCCAGCGTCTCGCCGAGCAGCTTCAGCGCCTCGTCGTGAGGCAGGTTCCCCGCCTGCTCGCGGATGATGCCGATGTCCTCATCGGCCCCCCATGCGCCCGGCGCCAGGACCGGCGCGGAGACCAGCACCACGGCGAGCAGCGAAACACGCGTCTTCCACATGACGAACCCCTCCCGACCATTCTGGTTGGCGTCCCCGGAGTTTGCTCCGGGACTGTTGACACAATTATGGCGCCACCGGCGCAGTTATCAATCCAGCCAGCCGGCGAGCCGGCGGATCGCGCAGAGCTGGGTCACGGCATCGGCCAGGCCCGGCACCGCCATGCCGGAAGGATGTCCGGCGAGCTTCCGCTTGGCGGCAACGATGCGCTCATAGGACCGGTCGAGGTTCGATTCCGGCACGTCGCCCGCCGCGACGGCGCCGGAGACCCGGGCGATCACCCGGTCGACGAGGTCGTTGTCGCCCGCCCGCTGGTTGGCGAAGATCATCACGTCGGCCCCGGCGCGGACCGCCATCACCGCGGCCTCCTCCGGTCGGTAGCGGTCGGTGATCGCCTCCATGCCGAGATCGTCGGTGACGATCAGCCCCTGAAATCCCAGCCGCCCGCGCAATTCGCCGGTGATTGCCCGGCGCGACAGGCTCGCCGGCCGGTCGCCGTCGGAAAAGCGCGGATGGATCAGGTGGCCGACCATGATCATCGGCACGGCATTGTCGCGGACAAGGTCGGCGAAGACCTCCAGCTCCTCCGGCCGCCAGGTCTTGCTGATATCGACCACCCGCTTGTGGGGATCGAGCACCGCCGAGCCATGGCCGGGGAAATGCTTGGCGACGGTGAGGACGCCGGCCGCGGCATGGGCGGCAATGAACTGGCGGGCGAATTCGGCAACAGTTTGCGGATCGACCCCGTAGCTCCGCCTCAGCCGGCCGATCGCCGGGTTGCCCGGGTTGACGTTGAGGTCGACGACCGGGCCGAAATTGACGTTGATGCCGAGCGAGGCGAGTTCGCGGCCTGCGTCGAGATAGGCCGCCCAGGCGTAGCAGAGCCCCTTCTGGGAGATGGTCCGGGCCGAGGACGGCAGACCCTTGAACCCCTGGCGCCGCTTGAAGCGCTGGATATAGCCACCTTCCTGGTCGACGGTGACGAAGGGCGGCAGGCCGCCGCCGGCCTCGCGCATCGCGCCGGTCAGCCGCTGCACCTGCTTCGGGTTCCGCACGTTGTG
Organism: Bauldia sp.; assembly: GCA_020442095.1. The sequence goes on along the minus strand of JAGRKY010000715.1, from coordinate 811 downwards.
GCCGAAGAGGATGACACCGCCGATCCGCCCGTCGGCGATCATCGCGGCGGCTTTGATGGGCCACGGCTGGTTCGGCTCGGTGCCCGGAAAGCCGACGATGATCATCTGGCCGATCTTCCGCGCGACCAGCTCCATCCGCCGGTCAGGATGCAGCCGGTCGGGATGGTCCGCCCCCTCGACCACCACGCCCGGCGGCGGGTCGAGCAGCGGATAGCTCGGCGACGGCGCCCCGGCACGGGCCGGGGCGGCCGAGATCACGGCTGCAATGACGAGGAAGAAGAGGGTCGGGCGCAGCACGGCACTCCATTCCGGCCGATGTGGCTTTCAGGCCGCCTGTCATAGCGCGGAATGGTGGCAGGGCCACGCGGAAATGGCCGCTTCCGGTGGAAAGGGCCGCGGTGAACAGCCGTTTCCGCCCGGAAATCCTTGAAAAGTCTCCCCGATCGAGCCGGGGAGGAACCGCCGGAGAGGGTGGAGCGGGTGCCCCGCCCGGCCTACCGCGCTCCGGCGCGGGCCGGGCAGGTGGAGAGGCCGAGGATCGTGTAGAGCGGGCAGCTTCCGATCACCGCGGTGAGAAGCGGGATGATGCCGATCAGCCCGACCCAGTGCCACGGATTCTCCGGCACGAGAAAGAAGAAGGCGAGCAACGCCACCCCGAGGACCACCCGGAGGACACGGTCGATGGCGCCGATATTTTTCGGAAACATAGTGGGCTCCCTGATTCGCGATACCGGAGAGGAAAGCATCAAGCCCGACCCATGTCGGTGACATGGTCACCGAGCCCCTCGGCAATCGCCTTGAGCGCCGGCCG
>JAGRKY010000714.1 GCA_020442095.1 Bauldia sp. | reverse complement strand
TCGCGACGGTCAGTGGCCGCCAAATACGGCGACTTGTTGACTGGCTGCGGCCATTCCTTAGCTCGCCTCACCGCCGATTGCCAGCGTTCGAGCCAATAACGACCCAAAATCGCCCCTCCGGTCGCCGGCGACAGAAGCTATGTTAGGATCGAGGCCTGTTTCCTGACGAATCCCTGCAGAAACGAATGGCCCGCCGCCCATGTCCGCCACCGTCATCTCGATCGCCCTGAAACGCAGAATCGCGGCCGCCGTCGCTGTCACCCTTGGCCTCGGCCTGGTGCCGCAGATCGCCGCAGCGGCCCCCGCCCACGGCATCTCGATGATCGGCGAGCCGGCCCTGCCGGCGGACTTCACCCACCTGCCCTACGCCAATCCCGACGCGCCCAAGGGCGGCAAGATCACCTATGGCGTGGTCGGCACCTACGACAGCATGAATTCCTTCATCGTCCAGGGCGGCACGACCTCGTCGCGCGGCCTGCGCGACCCGGTCTTCGGCAATCTCGTCATCGAGAGCCTGCTGACCCGCAGCGCCGACGAGCCCTTCACCCTCTACGGGCTTCTCGCCGAGACCGTCGAGACGCCGGACGACCGGAGCTGGGTCGAATTCACCCTGAACCCGGATGCGAAATTCTCCGACGGCGAGCCCGTCACCGTCGACGACGTGATCTTCTCGATGGAGATCCTGCGCGACAAGGGGCGGCCGAACTACAAGTATTACTACGGCAAGATCGCCGGCTACGAGAAGGTCGGCGACCGCGGCATCCGCTTCGACCTGACGGGCGCCAACGACCGCGAGCTGCCGCTGATCCTCGGCCTGATGCCGATCCTGCCCAAGCACGCGACCGACGCCGAGACCTTCGACAAGTCGACCCTCAAGCCGCCGGTCGGCAGCGGCCCCTATGTCGTCGCCGAAATCGGCGCGCCGAACTCCATCGTCTTCAAGCGCAATCCCGACTACTGGGCAAAGGACCTTCCCGTCCAGAAGGGCCTGTATAACTACGACGAGATCCGCATCGACTATTACCGCGATGCGAACGCGATGTTCGAGGCCTTCAAGAAGGGGCTCTACCAGGTCAACCTGGAGGGCGACCCCGCCCAGTGGAACACCGCCTATAACTTCCCGGCGGTGAATGACGGCCGGGTGATCAAGGAGACTTTCGATACCGGCACACCGAAGGGCATGTCGGGCTTCGTCTTCAACACCCGGCGGCCGATCTTCGCCAACGTCGCGGTGCGCCAGGCGCTCGCCAAGCTGTTCGATTTCGGCTGGGTCAACACGAACCTCTATTACGAGGCCTTCGACCGCGCCGCCGGCTATTTCAACGATTCCGAGCTCTCCTCGATCGGCATCCCGGCAAGCGACCGGGAAAAGGAACTGCTCGCCCCCTTCCCGGATGCGGTGGCCCCGGACGTCATGGACGGCACCTACCTCCCCGCTTCCAGCGACTCCTCCGGCGCCGACCGCAAGGTGCTGCGGGAGGCGCTGTCGGAGCTTCAGGCGGCCGGCTACGAATTGCGCGACGGCGTCCTGGTCGACACAGGCGGCAAGCCGCTGGCCTTCGAGATCATGGTGACGACCAAGGAGGACGAGAGGCTCGCCCTCGCCTACCAGCGCACCCTCGCCCGTATCGGCATCAAGGCCTCGATCCGCAATGTCGACGCTTCGCAATACCAGCTCCGCAAGCAGACATTCGACTTCGACATGATCCGCAACACCTGGGGGGCCTCGCTCTCCCCCGGCAACGAGCAGAGTTTCCGCTGGAGCCAGGCGGCAGCCGACCAGGACGGCTCGTTCAACTATCCCGGCGCCAAGGTTCCGGCGATCGACGCGATGATCGACGCCATGCTGGCGGCCCGCACCCATGACGACTTCGTCGCCGCCGTCCGGGCCCTCGACCGGGTGCTGATCTCGGGCTTCTACGTCGTGCCGCTCTTCTACCTGCCCGACCAGTGGATCGCCCGTTGGGACACGATCCGGCATCCCGAGGAGACCTCCGTCTCCGGCGCGAAGCTGGATACCTGGTGGCGGGTTCCCGAATGACCGCCGCCAGCCTGTCGATCGACGTGGTCTCCGACGTCGTCTGCCCGTGGTGCTATCTCGGCAAGCGCCGCCTCGACCACGCCATCGAGATGCTCCCCCAGCTCGATTTCACCGTACGCTGGAAGCCGTTCCGGCTCGATCCGACCATCCCGCCGGAGGGCATCGCCCGCGAAGCCTATCTGACGGGCAAGTTCGGAAGCGTCGAGGCCGTCCGACCGGCGCATGACCAGCTCACCGACCTCGGCCGGATCGAGGGGATCGACTTCCACTTCGAGCGCATCACCCGCGCACCCGACACCACCGACGCCCACCGCGTCATCCGCTGGGCGACGGCCGCGGGCGCGCAGGCCCACATCGTCGAGCGCCTGTTCATGGCCTATTTCACCGAGGGACGCGACGTCGGCGACCCCGCCGTCCTGGCGGAAGCCGCCGACGATGTCGGCCTCGATCCGGCCCTCGTCGCCGAACAGCTCGACTCCGACATGGACCGGGCCTCCGTGACAGCCGAGATCGACAACGCCTACGAGATCGGCGTGACCGGCGTACCGTGCTTCATCGTCGACGGCCGCTACGCGATCATGGGCGCACAGGAAACGGACACGCTGGCAAACGCGCTCGCCCAGATCGCGGCTTCGACGGCCGCGTAGGAGCCATTCACGCGGCCGCCTTCTCGCCCTCCTCGGCGAGCCGGGCGAGCAGGATCAGCAGCGCCGCGGTCCCCTTCAACCGGTCGGCCGGATCGTTCCAGTCCCGGATGACCACGATCTTCTGGTCGGGCCTGACCTTGGCGAGGGTCCCCTCCTTGGCGATCCAGGCGATGAGGCCGGCCGGATTGGCGAAATTGTTGTCCCGGAAGCTGACAACGGCGCCCTTCGGCCCGGCATCGACCTTCTCGACATTCGCCCGGCGGCAGAGCGCCTTGATCGTCACAAGCTGGAGCAGATGCTCGACCTCCTCCGGCAGCGCCCCGAAGCGATCGATGAGCTCGGCGGCAAAACCCTCGATCTCCGCCGACTCCTTGAGATCGGCCAGCCGCCGGTAAAGGCCGAGGCGAAGCTGGAGATCCGGAACGTACGGCTCCGGGATCATGATCGACGTGCCGACCGTGATCTGCGGCGACCATTCGCCGTCGGTCTCGATCTCGCCGGTCTTCAGCGAGGCGACCGCCTCCTCCAGCATCTGC
>JAGRKY010000069.1 GCA_020442095.1 Bauldia sp. | reverse complement strand
TGAAGAACTCGTCGAGGTTGTTCGCCGAGATCGACAGGAAGCGCAACCGCTCGAGCAGCGGGTGGTGGAAATTGTTCGCCTCTTCGAGCACCCGCCGATTGAAGTGGAGCCACGACAATTCGCGGTTGATGAACCGCTCCGGCAGACGCCGCAGACGCTCCCCCTCCCTCCGATCGATCTCGGGCAGGTCGACTTCGCTCGGGGCGGCGATTTCGGGGGTCTTCTGTTCCATGGCGCTCTTCGCGACGATTTTACACCGGTTTGGCCACGGTAGTCACAAAATGTGACGAATTCGCCAATCCCGGCGGATACCCTATTCCTCGTCCCAAAGGCTCCGCTGGCGGTCGGCGAGGCGATCGAGCGCCGCCGCGGCGAGGCGCTTGGTGATCGCCCGGTTCTCGGCCAGCGCATCCCGGTCGAGCTGGTCGGCGACGATGTTCGCCGCCTCCAGCGAGCGCTCCATGCGCAGGAGGATGAAATCGATAACCGCGGCATCGACAGTCAGCTGGCGGTCGGCGAAGAGCTTGGTCATCACCCGCCGCAGCAGGTCGTCGTCCGGCTCGCCGAGTTCGACGCGTTGCGCCGCCCTCAGCCGCGACCGCAGGTCCGGCAGCGCGAGGGAGAGCGCCCCGGGTCCCTGACGGCTGGTCAGGAGCAGCGGCACATGCTGCTCGCCGGCGATGTTGACGAGATGGAACAGCGCCGCCTCGTCGACCGGCCCGGCATGGAGGTCCTCGACAGCGACCGCGCCGGCCGCGGCGAGCCGCGGCGCATCCTCACGCCCGAGCTTCGCTGCCTCGATGCGGGCGGCACCGCTCCTCTCGGCCCAGATCGCCGTCAGATGCGTCTTGCCGGCGCCGGCCGGACCGACCAGCAGCACCCCGCGCTCGGGCCATGCCGGCCAGCGATCGATGGTGTCGATGGCGGCGGCGTTCACAGGGCTGACGACAAAGTCCTCCCGGCCGAGCGCCGCCTCATGGGGCAGGCTCAGAACCAGCTGGCGCGCGTCGGATCGGTCTTCGCCGCTCATGTTTCGGGCGAGCCGGGCTCTTCGGTGCCGCCACGATAGATCGGGCTCGCCAGATAGCGGTGGAGCGCGAAACGCACCAGGACACCGACGGCCGCGGCGGCGGGAATGGCGACCAGAAGGCCGACAAATCCGAAGAGCAGGCCAAATGCAAAGAGCGCGAACATCAGCCAGACGGGATGCAGGCCGACATTGTTGCCGATGAAGAACGGCTGCAGAACATAACCTTCGAGCAGCTGGCCGGTGACGAACAGCCCCGCCGCGGCGACCGGCCAGATCCAGTCGGGCCAGAACTGCAGCAGGGCGATACCGACCGAGGCGATGAAGCCGAGCGTCGATCCGAGATAGGGGACAAAGCTGATCAGGCCCGCGACGAGGCCGATCAGGAAGCCGAAGTTGATGCCGAGGATGACCAGCCCGGTCGCATAGAAGATGCCGAGGGTCAGCCCGACCAGCGCCTGGCCGCGGACGAAGCCGGCGATCACCTTGTCCATCTCCCGCGCCAGCGCGCGGATCGTCTCGGCGTGGTCGCGCGGCAGCCAGCTGTCGATTTGACCGATCATCCGGTCCCAGTCGTAGAGGAGATAGAAGGCGACGACCGGCGCGACGACGAGAAGGGCAAGGATGTTGATGAAAGCGACGCCGCCGGACAGGATCGAACCGGCGAGCGTTCCGGCCCAGGTGAGACCCTGGCTGAGATAACCGCCCAGCGACGACTTCACCGCGCCCGGGTCGACCCCGATGCTCTCGGCCCAGCTGCTCTGCAGGACCGAGTTGACGAGTTCGTCGAGGCGCCCGACATAGGTTGGCATATTGGCGACCAGCAGCCCGACCTGGTTGACCACCACCGGCAGGACCACAACCAACAGCGCGACGAGGACCACGACCGACAGCGCCATGATGGTCATTGTCGCCGCCAGCCGGTTCATGCCGCGACGCTGGAACCAGTCGGCCAGCGGGTCGAGGAGATAAGCCATCGCCATGCCGCCGACGAAAGGCAGCAGGATCGACCTGAAGATGTAGAGGAAGAGCAGCCCCGCGACGAGCACCGCTACCCAGAAGGCGATCTGCCGGTCGATCCTCATTCGGGCAGGCTCTCGTTGAGGACCGAGGTCCGCCTTTCGCCGCCGGAGCTGTCAGTCGCCATATGGCGCACCCAGTCGACCGCATAAAGGAAGGCGGACGCGATCGTCAGAATCCCGACCGCCGCCACCATGATTTGCCGGAACATCGCCAGGTCGACCGGAAAGGCGAGGTCGCCGAGGACCAGCGCGGCGAGGACGATCTGCGCCACGGTGTTCAGCTTCGACACGAGCAGCGGCCGGACCGCCACCGGGTGGCCGAGCATCCCGGCAAGCACCACCGCGCCGATGATCAGCACGTCGCGGCTGACCACCAGGATCGTCACCCAGGTCGGGATCTCGTTGAGGACGGCGAAGGTCACGTAGATCGAGACCAGCAGGGCCTTGTCGGCGAGCGGATCGAGATACGCCCCGACCACCGAGCGCATGTTGAACTGGCGCGCGAGGAAGCCGTCGACCCCGTCGCTGACCCCGGCGAGCACGAATATCCAGAACGCCGTCGTCGGCTCGTCCGAGACGATCAGCCAGATCGTCAGCGGCACCAGGAAAAGCCTGCCGATACTGATGAAATTCGGGATTGTCACCTTTGTGCGAACTTTCTGGTCGCTCTGCCGCCCGATTTTGCCTGCCCGGCAGGCAAGAAATGGCATTCTCACGGTGGAAAGCCAAGTCGGCAACCGGTGGACAACCGCGCCGGCGCTTGCATTCACCGGGCCTTGTGGTTGGATGCGCACCGCATCCCTCCGGCCATTCGAAGGCGCATATATGACAATTCCCAACCGACGCTCGACCCCGGCGACCTATGCCGAATCCGGCGTCGACATCGATGTCGGAAACGAGCTCGTCGAGGCGATCAAGCCGATCGTGCGCGCCACCCGCCGGCCCGGAGCTGATGGAGAAATCGGCGGATTTGGCGGCCTTTTCGACCTCGCGGCCTGTGGCTATACCGATCCCGTGCTCGTCGCCGCCACCGACGGGGTCGGCACCAAGCTCCGGATCGCCATCGAAACCGGTATCCACGACGGCATCGGCGTCGATCTTGTCGCCATGTGCGTCAACGACCTCGTCGCCCAGGGCGCCGAACCATTGTTTTTCCTCGATTATTTCGCCACCGGCAAGATCGATCCCGATGTCGCCATCGACGTCATCGCCGGGATCGCCCGGGGTTGCCGAATCGCCGGCGCGGCCCTGATCGGCGGCGAAACCGCGGAAATGCCGGGCATGTATGAGGCAAAGGACTTCGACCTCGCCGGCTTCGCCGTCGGCGCCGTCGAGCGGGACGGCATCCTGCCGCGTGGCGACATCGCGGCGGGCGACGTCCTGCTCGGGCTCGCCTCATCGGGCGTTCACTCCAACGGCCTGTCGCTCGTCCGGATGATCGTCGCCCGCTCGGAGATGCCCTACGACTTCCCCTCGCCCTTCGGCAATTCGACGCTCGGGCGCTCGCTGCTGACCCCGACCCGCATCTACGTCAAGCCGC
>JAGRKY010000068.1 GCA_020442095.1 Bauldia sp. | reverse complement strand
ACCGCCGGCGGCAACCCGGTGCCGCTGACCAAGGACGCTGCCCTGACGCTGTTCCGGAACGCTCTGGCGGGGACACTTTAGCCGGCAAAGGATCGCGCGCCGCCGGCCTCAGCCGACGAGCACGACCATATGGCCGTCCGGATCACGGACAGAGGCGGCGCCTTGGCCGTCCTCCAGACGCACCACGCCGGGCGAAACGAAGGTCGTTCCCGCCGTTTCGAGCCGTACGATCAGCGCATCGAGGTCATCGACCTTGTGGACCTGGCGGGTCGCGGCGATGTCGTTTGCCTTGACGACACTTGAGAGCATGCGGCCCGCCGGCGTCCGGTAGTGCAACAGTTCGACATGGGGTGTCGGGACCCCGGCCGGCTGGAGCGCCACGACGTCGACGACGCAGGCCGACAAGCCGTCGAGACGATCCTGCGCCGGCCCGTGGTTCAGCGAGCGGCCGGCGACCCGGAACCCGAGCAGTCCCTCATAGAAGGCAAGGCTCTGCCCGATATCCGTCACCGCGATCGCCGTGTGATCATAGCCGCGGATGCCGGGGCCGCTCCCCTGCTGCCAGACCGGGTCGCCGACGCCGGGCGGAAAGGCGATCAGCTCCAGCGGGTGGCCTTCGGGATCGCGGAACTTGAAGGCGGTGACGCTGCCGGTATTCGGCGGCAGGAGATCGGGGACGCCTTTCGTGATCGTCTCGGGCCTGACGGCGGCGAGTTTCGCCCATGCCGCATCGATATCGCCGGCGACCAGCGCCACATGCTCGAACCACTGGTCGTTCGAGGCCCGCGCCGCGGGATAGGGCTCGCCGGGGGGATCGAAAGCGACCAGCTCGATGACTTTCGCGCCGACGGCGATATCCGCTGACCGCGCGCCCGTCGCCGCATCGAGCCCAAGCAGGGACATCCAGGCCGGATCGTCCCATATCCTCTCCGGCCCGGCTGCCAGCCCGAGCCCGTCGCGATAAAAGGCAATGGCCGAGGCAAGGTCGGCGACCGTGACGCTCACCCTGAGGAGTTCCGTCACGGCCATGGCGGTTCTCCTATTCAAAGGCCCCGGGCCGGGCACCGGCCCAGGCCGCGGGGTCGTTGTTCTGGACGATGAGCTGGACACAGGGCACGTCGCCGACCTGGCCGGAGAGATGACCGATCCGTCCCGCGCTGTCGGCCTTGCAGTCCTGGTCGCCGCCGAAGGAAAATTCGCCCGCGCCGATCTCCACCCGCTGGCCATCCATGCTCTCGACGTACCATGCGCCCGTGAGAACGAAGATCCACTTGGCGGTCTCGTTGATGTGCCAACCGGCTGTCCAGCCTACGGGAAGCACGGTGAGGAAGGCGTTTCCGGTCCTCAGCACCCGGTCGTTCCATTGTGGCGCGTCGCCGGGACCGAGCCTCGCCGATTCGAACTGGCTGAGATGGCACTGGGTATGGTGGCTGATGCCGTCGTCGTCGGCCCAGAGATGCCAATAGGCGAGCCTCGGCGCTTCGTCTGCCATGCCTATCCCCCGATCGCGCGCTCGAAACCGGTCAGCGTCGACACGTCCTCGATGTCGGTTCCGACGGTCTGGATGAAGCCGGCCTGGGCCATGACGAAGATCAGACCGCCGACGATGGCGAAATTCTTGAAGAAGTCCCAGATGTGCGGATAGCCCTCGCTGTCCGGCCGCCAGAAGCGCGGATAGGACCAGAAGGCGTGGTAGACGATGCCGGTGACCGCGCAGTAGCCTGCCAGCACGAAGGCGGCGATGCCGTCATAGATGCCGAAGACGATCATCGGCGGGGTGAAGAGCTCGACGATCATTGCGAGGATCAGCAGGACCGGGCCGCCGGGAAGCCAGCTCGACCTTGCCTGCTTGAGCGCCGTGTCCCAGTTGATGATCTTGTCGATGAAGCTGAACGGGAAGATCCAGACGATGAAGACACGCGCCAGGACCGGCAATGCATCATTGATCAACCAGTCCATCACCAGCTCCCCTTGATCGATTGGCAACTTCCGGGATCGCAGCGCTCGCGCCAAAGACCGGGCAATGTGCAGGGCCCCGGTTGACGAAGAAGACACGCAGCCCGCTTATCCGTTGGACCCATGATGCAGACGGGAAGGGTCACACGCAAATGGTTCGTCCATCCGACACCGGCGACGGTCCGGCATTTGTGGTTCACCGCGAGGCATTCCATGCCGCGCTCGGCCCACGCTTCGAGCGCTCGCTCCTGATCGAGACGAACGCGCACGAGGGGCCGGTCTATGTCGCCGCCGAACACGCGCTCTACTTCACCACCGTCCCGGAGCCCGGCCCGAAGAACATCGCGATCATGCGGCTGCAGCTCGGCGGCGATGCCTTTCCCTTCCGGGCCGAGACCCTCGACAGGGTGCAGTATCCGTCGAACATGGCGAACGGCATGACGCTCGGCCGCGACGGACGGCTCGTCATCTGCGAACAGGGAACCCGGGAAACGCCGGCGCGGATCAGCGCGATGGACCGCGCGTCGCGCGGTGTCGAGACGGTGGTCGATACGTGGCGCGGTCTCCACTTCAACTCGCCGAACGACGTCGTCGTCAAAAGCGACGGCACGGTCTGGTTCACCGATCCCAACTACGGGGAGATCCAGGGCTTCAAGGACGCGGCCGAAGCCGGCGCCTATGTCTATCGCCACGACCCGGCGACCGGCGAGACGACGGTCGTCGCGGACGGCTTCAACAAGCCGAACGGCCTCGCCTTCTCCGCCGATGAGTCGGTGCTCTATGTCACCGACACCGGGGCGAACCAGGCGCCCGGCACCTATTTCGTCGGCCTGCCGCACCATGTGCTTGCCTTCGACGTCGCCGACGGCCGGCATCTTCGCAACCAGCGTTTGTTCGCGGTGGTCACCCCCGGGGTTCCGGACGGAATCAAGCTCGACGTGGAAGGACGCGTCTACACATCCTCGGCGACCGGCGTGCAGGTCTTCACGCCCGACGGCGATCTCCTCGGCGAGATCATGGCGCCGGGCGTCGCCAACTTCACCTTCGGTGGCCCGGAGAACGACGTCCTGTTCATCCTCGCCGATACCCGAATCTGGCAGGCGCGGATGGGCGTTGCCGGCGTCCGCACCGCCTGATCTCGGCCCTCCGGCCTCAGACCGGCGCGGCGAGGTGGGCGCCGAGCCGCAGCCCCCAGGCGTAGATGGTCAGCGAGGGATTGACGCGGCTCGCCCGGGGCAGCGCGCTGCCGTCCCCGACATAGAGCCGTTCCATGCCATGGACCTTGCCATGGGGATCGACCACCGAGGTCGCCGGGTCGTCGCCGGTCACCAGGCTGCCGAGGGCGTGGGCCGTGCCACCCATCCCCATATATTTGTGGAAGCCGACCAGACCGGCATGCAGCAGGCGGTCGGTCCAGGCGTCGATCAGCGCCTCGTGCTCCTTTTTCGACTGTTCGATCCGGTCGAGGCTGTAGTCCATCACCGGCCTGCCTTGCGGCCCGCCCGAGATGATGCGGTTCTGCGGCGAGGATGCGTCCTCGGTCGTCGCCCAGAAACCGATGGCGCGCTGGCCAAGGATACCGTCGAGCATCCCCGGCATCTCCGGCGGCACCTGGGTGGCGAGCACCTCGCCGTCGATCCAGCCGAGGCACTGCATCGAGGAATGGGGAAAGCGCTCGTTGTAGAGGACCGCGGTCTTGCGCAGCACATCGTGATCCTTGAACGGCGAGAAGCCGAGGACGGCGGAATTCAGGTGCATCTTGAAGTTGCCGCCGACGAGGTCGCCGCAGGGAAGCGTGATGCCGCTCGCCTTCATGTAGTCCTGGAGGATGCGCGGGCTTGTCATCGCGCCGGCGGCAAGGACGATGGTGTCCGCCTCGTAGGTCGAGCCGTCGGCGCATCGCACCCCGATGATGGTGTGGGAATCGCCCGGCGCCGCGACCAGCGCGGAGACCGGGTCGCCGGCGAGCAGGGTGAAATTCGGCTTGCCGCGGATGTGATCGATCAGGTTCCGCTCCGAGTCGGACTTGTAGCCGGTGGGCGAGGCGAAGCCGTCGAAATGCTTGGCTTCTTCCGGATTGGACAGGATCTCCTTCGACAGGCCGAGCGGCAGCTGGTGCAGCTCCCATTGCGGATCGGCGGCGGTGATCTTGCCGAGGAGCGCGTGGAGCTCCGGCTCGTTGTCGAAGGTGGTGATCTTCAGGAGGTCGGTCGCCTCGTCGTAATAGGGCGCGAGCTCCTCATAGCCGAACGGCCAGCCGAGCAGGCCGAAGCCGGGCTCCGCTTCGAACTCGACCGGACGGAAGCGGAACAGCGCCGCTCCGTACCACTTGGTCTTGCCGCCGACATTGTAGAATTCGCTCGGGACAAAGGTCTTTCCCTTGCCGTCCTGCCAGACCACGTGGTTCTTGAACACGCCGTCGACGAAGTCGTTGCGGACGCTCAGCGTCGAGCCGTCGCGCGGGAGATATGGCCCCTTCTCGATGAGCAGCACCCGCTTGCCGGCGTTGACGAGCTTGTAGGCCGCGCTGCCGCCGCCGGCACCGCTCCCTATTATGATCACGTCATGTTTTTCGGTCATTCTCTTCGACTCACGGCGCGTTTACGGTGAAAGGCGATGATGGCGGAGGACAGCGTTGCGCGTGTGACAGGCGATGTCTAGGCTGATCGCTTCTGGAGAGCGCGGTGGCCGGCCTCACGGCATCCGCGGATATTCGAATCCACCCATTGGACGGAGTGCGGCGCATGTCCCTTGAGAACAAGGTGGCGATCGTCACCGGCGGCAATAGCGGGATCGGTCAGTCGATCGTCCTCGAGCTGGCGCGGCAAGGTGCGAAGGTCGTCATCGACTACGTGGTCGACCCCGAGGCCGCGGTCGCCCTCGAACAGCAGGTCGCCAAGCTCGGCGACCAGTCGATCGGCGTCGAAGCCGATGTCAGCAAGATCGCCGACCTCCAGAAGCTCGTCGACGCGGCGGTGAGCAAATTCGGCCGCCTCGACATCATGGTCAACAATGCCGGCGTCGAGACCCGCTCTTCGGTGCTCGACACCACCGAGGACCAGTATGACAAGGTCCTTGCCATCGATCTGAAGAGCGCCTTCTTCGGCACCCAGATCGCCGCCCAACAGATGATCAAGCAGGGCGGCGGCGGCCGGATCATCAACATCACCTCGGTGCACGAAGACTGGCCGATGCCGGGCAACACGCCCTACTGCCTCGCCAAGGGCGGCATGCGGATGCTGACCCGCACGGCGGGCGTCGAGCTCGGGCCGCACGGCATCACGGTGGTCGGGGTCGGCCCCGGCGCCGTCGAGACGCCGATCAACACATCGACCATGGACGATCCCGCGCTGCTCAAGAAGCTCGACGCCGCGATCCCGGTCGGGCGCATGGCCAGGCCGGAGGAGATCGCCAGCGTCGTCGGCTTCCTGGCCGGCCCCGGCGCGAGCTACATGACATCGACCACGGTCTTTGCCGATGGCGGCATCATGCAGGGCAGCGTCGGCCTCTGATCGGCGCCGGCGGGCGGTTCGGAGGAGAAGCGGCTCGTGGAACGGTTCCAGTCTTCGGGGCGCCTGATCGCGGGCGTCTCCTTCGATATCCCCGGCATGGGCTACAAGGACCCGCCCACCGGGGCGATCACGGGATTCGAGGCGGACCTCGCCCGGGCGACCGGCGAGAAGCTCTTCGGCGCGGCCGATCGCGTCGACCTCGTCCAGGTGATGGATGCCGGCCGCATCAGCGCCCTCGACGAGGGTCGCGTCGATGTCGTCATCTCGCAACTGACGATCACGCCGGATCGCGCCGCCGAGGTCGATTTCTCTGTACCCTATCTCGTTACCCGCGAGGGGCTTCTCGTCCGGAAGGGGAGCGGCATCAAGGGCTTCGACGACCTCAAGGGCAAGAGGATCGTCGCCACGGCCGGATCCGTCTCGATCCGCAGGATGCACGGCGCCCTTTCCTCGCTGCCCGGAGCGACGCTGACCTCGACGCCGCTGAGCGCCGGCAATGTCGTGGCGGTGGAACGAGGCGACGCCGATGCGGCGTCGAACGACATGGTCAACCTGACCTTCCTGTGGAAGGGCGCGCCCGACCGCGACCAGTACGAGATCATCGACATCGGCGACCGGTTCGATCCGAAGCCCTTCGGCATGGCGGTCAAGAAGGGCAATACAGACCTCGTCACCCTGCTGAATGGGGCGATCGAGAGCCTCAAGGCGAGCGGCACGATCGCCGGCCTGCTCGACGCCGCCATCGCCTCCGTGGGCGCGGAGGAAACACGGAAGGGTTGAGCCTCCGGCGGCACGCAGGATCGGGGGTTGGTCCGGAAAATCGCCGGCGGTTTCCGTCCTTGATTTCAACGTCTTTCAGGCGAAATCATTGGCCCGGGACGGCGTGAATCAACGGTGGATGCCCGCGTAATGGCCATTTTCAAGGCAAGCCTCAGGGTGAAGGCCAACGCCTTCCAGAAGTTCGATGTGCTTTTCGACGGCAAGGTGTCTTCGAGCCACGACGCGGAAGGCTTCACGCTCACTTCGGGCAAGGCCAAGCTCAAGGTCAGCGGCACCGGCTTCGAATATCTCGGCGCCTTCGGCCAGGGCGATCCGGTCGTCGGCACGATCAACAAGGTGAAGGTCTTCGTCTCGGGAGACCTCGTCTACACGGTCAAGGGGCTCAGCCTGTCGATCGCCCAGGTGACCAATTTCAAGACCCTGGACGACGGGCTTGACCAGGCGCTGGCAACGATCTTCGGCGGCGCCGACACCATCAAGGGCTCGCTGGCGAACGACACGCTTCGCGGCTTTGCCGGCAACGATGTGATCAAGGGGCGCGCCGGCAACGACAAGCTCCAGGGCGACGAGGGGAGCGATACCCTCAACGGCGGCCGCGGCACGGATCAGTACATCTTCAAGGACGGGCTCGGTAACGGCGTCGACACGATCACCAAGTTCCAGCCGGGCGAGAAGATCCTGCTCGATCACCTCGTCTTCGCCGACATCGGCATCAAGGGGCCGCTCGATCCGGGCTTCTTCCACGAGGGAACCGAGGCGACGACGGCGAACGAGCACATCATCTACGACCCGGATACCGGCGCCCTCTCCTATGACGACGGCGTCGGCGGCGCCGATCCCCAGCAATTCGCCAAGCTGCCGGTCGGCACGCATCTCGACGCCAGCAGCATCTTCGTCATCTGACCGGCGGCGATCGCCGCGATCGCCGGTGCAGCAAGGCGCGGCCGGTTATTCCCCCTCGCCCTGACGGCCGAAGGACGTGGCCCAGCGGGCGGCCTTTTCCTGCTCGAAGCGCTGGGCGACGTCGTGGGTGACGGCGCGCAGGATCTCCGACGACAGGCGCTTCGATTCGCGATAGAGCCGGCCGATCAGCTGGATGTGGCTCGCCATCTCGTGGAAGGCGCGGGCCGGATCGCGCGCCGCGATGGCTTCGTAGATCGCCGTGTGGTCGCGGACCGAAAGCGCGTCGGCATCGGGCATGTGATAGGTCGTCGTCCGCTGGTCGACGAGCCAGTCGACCACCGCCTCGTGGATCATCGTGAAGATCGGATTGCCGGTGATGGCGGCGATCTCGTAGTGGAAGGCGATATCGGTGCGGATGAACTCGACGCGGTCGCCGACCGCGGCGACGTTGGCGTCGAGCGCCGCCTTGAGCCGCTTCACGTCCTCGTCGGAGGCAACGGTGGCGGCGAGCCAGCATTGGCCGGATTCAAGGACCAGGCGCGCCTGTTCGCCGCGCTGTTGCCCCTCGGGCCCGGAGGAAAGCCGCTTCGACAGCCGGGTGAACTGCTGGACGAGATGCGCCGCAGACGGCGGGATGACCCGCGCCCGGGCGCCGTTGATGATCTCGACCATGCCCTGCTGCTCGAGGAAGAAAAGCGCTTCCCGGACCGCCGGACGCCCGACGCCGAAGCGCAGCATCAGGTCCTTCTCCGTCGGCAGGCGGTCGCCGACCGCGAATTCCCCGCTGTCGATCAGCTTCTCAAGCTCGTCGGCGACATCATGCGCGCGCTTGCGACGCACGATCGGCGCCTTGGGCAATATCGAGTTCACCGGGTCCATTCCTTGCCTCCGACCGCCAAAAGAGGGCTCTGCATACCCGTTTTTCGCTCTTGGAACAGCCCTCGAATGAGGGCCTTGTACTGCAATAGGTAGCAACTTATGATCCTATTGCAACGAGGGTCGATCCTACCCGAAATGTTCTCTCTTCCTTCGACCGGACCGCTGGTCACCTTGCGCGAAGCGGACACCGAGCTTGTCGTCGCACCGGCATGCGGCGCGCGGCTCTGCGCCTTCCGCGTCGCCGGCCGCGACGTCCTCCGCCCGGCGACGGAAACGGTCCTCGAAAGCGCCTTCCCCTACGGGTTTGCTGCGTTTCCACTGCTCCCCTATTCCGGCCCGATCTTCGGCGACGGCTTCTCCTTCGGCGGCGCATTCCATCCGCTCGGCCGCAACGTACCGGCCGAGCCGGGCGCGACCCATGGCGAGGGGTGGATCCGCGACTGGTCGATCCTCGAACAGTCGGACGCGCGGATACGCCTGCGCCTCGACTATGCCCCGACGCCGGGCGCGTTTCCCTTCGCCTGGCGCGGCGACATCACCTATGCCATCGCCAACCGGCGGCTGGAGGCGACCCTGTCGCTGACCAACCGCGACTACCGGCCGATGCCGGGCGGCATGGGCATCCATCCCTATTTTCCGAAATCGCCCGGCACCGTACTGGCCTTCGACGCCACCGGCCTGTGGCCGGCGGACGCTCCCGAAGCGGTCGCACTCGGCGCGGGACCGATGGAGGAGGGGCTCGACTTCCGCCAGGGCCAGGATGTCGACGGCATCGTCCTCGACCGCTGCTACGAGGGATGGGACGGCCGCGCCACGCTGACGGCGCCCGACGGCGCGGTGACGGTGATCAGGGCCGATCCGGTCTTCGGCAAGCTGCAGATCTACGACGCCTGGGACTATCCCTATATCTGCATCGAGCCGGTCACCAACGCCAATGACGGCTTCAACCGCGCCGCGCTGGACGTGCCCGGCCATGCGGTCGCGGTCCTGTCTCCCGGACAGAGCCTCAAGGGAACGATCTCGATCTACCTCGCCTAGACGACCGGCAGCGCGGCCGAGCGATCGGCCTCGACAAGGCGCGCGAGGACGTTCAGTGCCCGTTCGAGGCGTCCCTCGTCGGGCTCGGCGCAGACGCAGACCCGCACCGCCGCCGGATCGTCTCCGGGCCGGACGGCAAAGACGTCGCCGGGCGTCACCGCGACACCCCGGCTGAGGGCGCTTGCCACGAAGTCGGCGCTGCGGATGCCATGGGGTAGCGGCAGCCACCGGTGCAGCGAGGCGGGGACGCTGCTCCCGGGCCCGAGGATGCGATCGGCGAGCCGCTGGCGGCGGAACGCGGCATCGGCCTGGAAATTGGCGCGCTCGGCGCCCTCGCCGTTGCGGATCATCCGGGCGGCGAGCTCGGACAGGAGCGGCGACGGCATGACGGTCGTCGCGCGCAACGTCCCGAGCAGGCGGCGACGCTGCGGCGCGCGGGCGGCGAGATAGCCGATGCGCATCGCCGGCGCGATCGGCTTGGAAAGGCTGGTCAGGTAGATCGATATGTCCGGGGCGATCTCCCAGTAGGAGGTCACGCGTGGCTTGAGGATGAAGCCATAGGCATCGTCCTCGACGATGAGGACGCCATATTCGCGGGCGATGCGTGCGATCCGTTCGCGCCGATCGAGGCTCGCGGTCGCGGTCGTCGGATTCTGCAGGGTCGGCATCGTGTAGAGGAGGCGCGGCGCGAAGCGCTTGCAGGCTTCCTCGAAGCGATCGGGATCGAGCCCTTCCCGATCCATATCGACCGCTTCGAGTCGTATGCCGACGGACTGCGCGATCGCCAGCGCTCCCGGCCAGGTGAGCGATTCCGTCACCACGACGTCGCCGCGCCGGGCAAAGGCGAGGAGGATGGAGAGGAGGCCGGTCTGCCCGCCCGACACCACCATGACGTCTTCCGGATCGGCCGCGACGCCGAGGAAATCCAGCCACCCGGCGCCGGCGGCGCGATGATCGGCGCGGCCATGGGGGGGATGGTAGAGGGACAGCTCGTCGAGATCGGTCTCGGCGGCCATCGCCGAGAGGCTTTCGCCGAGGGCCTTGCCCGCCCCCTGGCGGAGCGGGTGATTGAGGCTCAGGTCGACGACGTCGGCCTCGGCAACGGCGGAGACATACATCCGCTCCATCGGCCGCGTTTCCGCAGCGCCGGCGGCGGCGCCATTGGTCGCCGACCGCACGAAGGTGCCGCGTCCGACCGTGCTCTCGAGCAGGCCGCGGCCCGTCGCCTCCGCATAGCCGCGGGTGACCGTGCTGATCGCCACGCCGAGCTGGCGCGCCAGCGCACGGTGGGTCGGCAGCTTCTCTCCCGCCTTGAGGCGGCCGCTGCGGATCGCGCCTTCTATGGCGTCGGCGAGCAGCACATAGGCATCGCCGTAACCCCGGTCGATGTCGGGCAGCCAGGTCAGCATCAGGCGATATCCAGGGTCTGCCCCCCGTCGAGCGGAATCACCGCACCCGTCAGCCAGGCCGAGTCCGGCGTAACGAGCAGCTCGATCCAGCGGGCGATTTCGTCGGCCTCGGCGATGCGGCCGAGCGGCACCTGGTTGCCGAGCCATTCGTAGGCGGCTTCGAGATCCTCGGCCCAGGTCAGGTGGATCGGCGTGTCGACCGGACCGAGGGCGAGCGCATTGACCCGGATGCGGTCGCCGGCAAGTTCACCGGCCAGCGAGCGCGTCAGGTATTCGAGGGCTGCCTTGGTCATCCCGTAGACAGACTGTCCCGGCCGGAGCAGTGTCGCCGAGGAGGACGAGATATTGACCACCGCGCCCTTGCTCTTCCGCAGCGCGTCCAGCGCCGCCTGGATCAGCAGGAAGGGCGCGCGGAGGTTGGTCGTCCAGTGTTCCTCCAGGATGTCCGGCGGGAATTCGCCGATCGGCATCACCCGGATCGTCGCGGCGTTGTTGACCAGCGCGTCGACCGCGCCGAAGGCGTCGAGGGTCTCGGCGACGACCCGCTTCGGCACCGCCGGGTCGGAAAGGTCCGCCGCGATCACGATGCTCCGGCCGCCGCCCGCGGCGACATCCGCCGCGACGTCCTCGAGCAGCGCCGCGCGCCGGCCGACCAGCGCGACGTTCCAGCCCGACCGGCCGAGGCGCTTCGCCGCCGCGGCGCCGATGCCGGTCCCCGCACCCGTCACGATCGCTGTCGTCATCGCGCCCTCATTCCCGTTGTTGCAGCCCCTATTGTCCTGCTTTTAGAGACAATATGCATCCAGGCCCGCTCTAGACAA
>JAGRKY010000713.1 GCA_020442095.1 Bauldia sp. | reverse complement strand
CCTGGGCGCACCAGGTGGCCTGCAGGCCGGCGTTGGAGAAGGCCGCCTTCAGCGGCTTCTCGGACATGCCGACGACCATGGCTTCGGCCATGGCCGGCGTCACGCCCATGCCGCCAAGCGCGGCGAGGGCGGCGGCCGAGCCACCGACCTTCTTGAAGAATTCACGCCGCGAATGGGCGTTGATTTCAGACTTTTCAGACATTTGGTTTCCTCCGGTTGTAATCACTCTTTCGGAACGTCGTCTTTTGATTCTGATTTTGAATGGTTCCGACGGTGGGGGACAAATTGTCGTATGATTGGCCTGCTGGCAACCCCCTCCACCGGCCGAACGGCAGATAAGATCAGGGGAATGCGATACCCGGTCTATCCCGAGAGGCGCGACCAGACGTAGATCAGGGCGACCAAGCCGACCACCAGGATGCCGAGGACGAGCAGATTGGTCCGGACCGCATTCTCCGCCGCCCGTCGCTCGAGCCACCGGCGCGGGCGAATGCCTTTCCAGATGAAGACGAGCTGGCTGCTGAGATTGAGGCAGACGACGTTGGTGGCGAGCAGGATCATCGCGCTGAAGGCGCTGCTGTAGTTCCCGCCGCCGGCGAGGAAGCCCGCCGCGACCGCCGGCGGCATCAGCGCCACCGCGACCATGACGCCGACCAGCGTGCTGGCCAGCCGCGAGGTGACCGAGAGCGAGGCGGCGACGCCGGAAGCGAGCGCCAGGACGACGTCGCCATACCAGACATGCGTCCGCCGCAAGAGCTCCGCGCTCTCCATGTTCGCCGGAATCACCAGGCCGACCAGCACGGAGAGGACGAAGGTGAGCAGGAGACCGGTGGCCGAGGTTATCGCGGCCCGCCGCATCAGCGTCGAATCGCCAAGGGCGGCGCCGAGCGAGAAGGCGAGATTCGGGCCGAGGAGAGGGGCGATCACCATCGCGCCGATGATCACCGCGACGTTGTCCTCGTTGAGCCCAATGGCGGCGACGACGGCGGAAATCAGCGTCAGGACGATGAAATTCTCGTCGACCCGGGCGCCGCTCGCGACATCCTCGTAGATTTCCTCGCGCGCCGCGGTCGATCGGTTGGACTCCTGGCGCTTCATCTCCTCCTCGGAGATGCGCGGCAGCGTCGCCTCGATCGGCAGGACGTTGATCCGCCACCCGTCCTCGCCGTCGAGGGCGGATTGCAGCGCGTCGAGGAGCTTCTGCGAATGGTCCGCCGAGACGACGATCTCGGCGGTGTGCAGCCCGTCGTCGTCGCTGCCTTCCTCGATCTTGAGGTCGATCGGCTCGCAGGCTTCGGCGGCCAACCGGATCCGTGCCGCAAGCCGATCGGGAAAGATCGCGAGGATGAGACGAAGCGACATGGGCGCTCCCGTCGGTTATCCGGGCGTGGCCGACTTCCGCCCCGTCTCGTCGAGTGCGACCACCTGGTTGCGCCGCATCGCGAGTGCCATGTCGCCGCGCTTGAGCCTGAGCGCGGCATCGCCGAACAACTCGCGCCGCCAGCCGTGCAGCGCCGGAACGTCGGCCTTGTCGTCCGAGGCGATCGCCTCGAGGTCGTCGACGGTGGCGATCACCTTGGCGGCGACGCCATGGTTCTCGCTGGTCATCTTGAGCAGGACCTTGAGCAGGTCGACCGCGGCGCCCGTCCCGTTGGTCGTCGGGCGCGCCTTGGGAACGCGCGGCAGGTCATCCTTCGGGGTCGCCAGGGCGCGCTCGACGGCGGCGAGGATGTCCTCGGCGGCGCGCGACCGTTCGAAGCCCTTGGGGATTGTCCGCAACTGGCCAAGGGCGGCCGCGTTGGTCGGCTGCTGCTGGGCGATCTCGTAG
>JAGRKY010000712.1 GCA_020442095.1 Bauldia sp. | reverse complement strand
TCGACAAGCTGGTCGCCGGCCTCGCGGACTGGCCGGACGTCGCCATCATGTCCGACGAGATCTATGGCCAGATGACCTATGACGGCCTCGCCCACGTCTCGCTCCTGACCTATCCCGAGATCCGCGACCGTCTCATCCTCCTCGACGGCTGGTCGAAGACCTATGCGATGACCGGCTGGCGGATGGGCTGGTCGATCTGGCCGGACAGCCTCTACGACAAGATGCGCAAGCTCGCGGTCAACGCCTGGTCCTGCGTCAACGCCCCGTCGCAACATGCCGGGCTCGCGGCGCTGACCGGTCCGCAGGATTCGGTCGCCGAGATGGTCGCCGAATTCGACAAGCGCCGGAAGATCGTGGTCGAGGAGCTGAACAAGCTCCCCGGCGTCTCCTGCATCGTGCCGAAGGGCGCCTTCTACGCCTTCCCGAACATCACGAAGACCGGCTTCAAGGCCAAGGAGCTGGCGAAGACCATGCTCGAGGACGAGGGCGTCGCGATCATCGGCGGCCCGGATTTCGGCATCCTCGGCGAGGGCTATGTCCGCGTCTCCTATGCCAACTCGGCGGAGAACATCCAGCGCGCCATGGTCCGCATGGCCGGCTTCCTCGCCCGCCACCACAACGCGACGGCGGCGGAGTAGGCGTCGCAACGGCGACAACCGGACGGATCGCGGCATACGAAGACTTTTAGCCGGCTATTCTTCTCGATGGGCGCCGGATTGAGGCCCGTTCCGGCGGGGCGTCCCCTCTTTCGGTATCGTGATCCAGGCGGCGATCGCGGCGAGCAATGCCCACGCCGCGACGATGCCCATTCCGGACGCATAGCCTGACAGGAAAGCCGCCTCGGTCGCCGTCCTCGATGCGTCATCCGGCGCCGGCAGGATACCGAAACGTGGCGCCCCGGCTGGTGCCCTGGCGCCGTAGACCAGGCTCGCCACCGCGCCGACGATGGCGATCGCGAAGACGCCGGCCAGCCGGCTCGCCGCGTTGTTGACTCCGGAGGCGGCGCCCTGCCGTCCCTCGGGCACCGCATTCATCACCGCGGTGGTCAGCGGCGAGACGAGAATCCCGAGGCCGATCGCCAGCGCGACCATCGGCGCGAGGACCCCGAGCCAGTAATTGTCGGGCGTCAGGGCCAGCACCATGCAGGCCAGGGCGAAGAGCAACGGACCGCCCGCCAGGAAAGGGCGTGGGCCGTAGCTGTCGGCGAGGCCGCCCATCCAGCGCGACATCAGCCCGATGATCACCCCGACCGGCAGGATGGTGAGCCCCGCCTCAGCGGTCGTCAGGCCCCGTCGCGCCAGCAGGTCGAAGGGCAGCAGGAACATCGATCCGCCAAGCGCGCCGTAGAGCAGGATGGTGACGATATTGCCGCCGGTGAAGACCGGTGAACGGAAGAGCGCCGGCGGCATCACCGGATTGGCCGCCCGCCGCTCGGCAAGGACGAACAAGGCGACGAGGACGATCCCGGCGGTGACGGCTCCGGCGCCGGCGAGCCACCCGCCGTCCTCCGCGCCGATCGCGATGGTCCCGTAGGTGATCGCGCCGAAGCCTGCGACCGCGAGCGTCGCGCCCGGCCAGTCGACCGCCCCGCGCGCCGTCTCGTCACGGCTCTCCGGCACGTAGCGGCCGGTGAGCCAGATCGCGGCTACCGCGACCGGAATGTTGATCCAGAAGGCGATCCGCCAGGAGAAGGCGTCGATCAGCAGCCCGGCGATCGCCGGGCCGAGCGCCGTCGTCATTGCCGAGGCGGCCGCCCATGTCCCGATCGCCCGCCCGCGGATCGCCTTCGGGAAATTCGCCGAGATCAGCGCCAGGCTTTGCGGCACCAGCAGCGCCGCGCCGACACCCTGCACGATCCTCGCGGCGACAAGCACCCCGACGTCTTGCGCCAGCGCGCAGCCGATCGAGGCGAGGGCGAAGACGACGATCCCGGCGCTGAAGACGCGGCGCCGCCCGATCCGGTCGCCAAGTCCGCCGCCGACCAGCATCAGCGCGCCGAGCATCAGCAGGTAGCCGTTCACCACCCATTGCAGGCTGG
>JAGRKY010000711.1 GCA_020442095.1 Bauldia sp. | reverse complement strand
ACCCAGGCGATCCGCGACGACGATCCGGTAATCTTCTTCGAGCACAAGGCGATGTACGACGAGGAGATGGAGGTTCCGGACGAGCCCTATGCCATCCCCTTCGGCGAGGCCAACGTCACCCGCGAGGGCGACGACGTGACCATCGTCGCCTTCGGCCGGATGGTGAACTTCGCCAACCAGGCGGCGGACTCCCTCGCCAAGCACGGCATCACCTGCACCGTCGTCGATCCGCGCACCACCTCGCCGCTCGATACCGAGACGATCCTCGAGACCGTCGAGGAGACCGGTCGGCTCGTCGTCGTCGACGAGGCGCATCCGCGCTGCGGCATGGCGGGCGACATTGCCGGCCTTGTCGCCGAGCGCGCCTTCGATTCGCTGAAGGCGCCGATCAAGCTGGTGACCGCGCCGCATGCGCCGGTGCCCTTCTCGCCGGTGCTGGAGGATATCTACATCCCCGGCGTCGCGAAGATCGAGGAGGCGGTGCGGGCCGTCGTCGCGCATGACCGCAAGGTCGCCGCTGAATGACCGACGAGGGCCGGCGTCCGCAACGCATCGCGAACTGGTGGGACGAGGAGGACGCCGGCGAGACTGAATCCAAGGGGGAGGAGAAACGCATGGCCGATATCCTGGCGATCACGATGCCGAAATGGGGCCTTGCCATGGAGGAGGGCATGCTTGCCCGTTGGGCGGTCGATGTCGGCGCGACGATCGAACTCGGCCAGGAGATCATGGACATCGAGACGAGCAAGATCGCCAATGTCTTCGAGAGCCCGGTGGCGGGCGTCCTGCGCCGCCGCGTCGTCGGCGACGGCGACACGGTGCCGGTCGGCGCGCTGCTTGGCGTCGTCGCAAGCCCCGATGTCACCGACGAGGCGGTCGACGATTTCGTCAGCGCCTTCCTCGATAACTTCACCCCCGAGGAAGCCGGCGAGGCCGGCGGGCCGACGCCCGAGACCGTCGAGGCGGGTGGCCGCCGGATCCGCCGGCTGAAGGCCGGCCCCGACAGCGGCGAGCCGATCGTCTTCATCCACGGCTTCGGCGCCGATCTCTCGACCTGGATGCTCAACCAGGCGGCACTCGCCGAGGAGCGTCCGGTCCACGCCGTCGACCTTCCCGGTCATGGCGGCTCGGCCAAGGACGTCTCGGAAGGGACGGTCGAGGCGCTCGCCGCCGCGGTCGTCGCCTATATGGATGCGGAGGGCCTGGAGAAGGCCCATCTGGTCGGTCATTCCCTCGGCGCAGCAATCGCCGCGACGGTGGCGCTCGAGGCGCCAGACCGGGTCAGCGGCCTGACGCTCGTCGCGCCGGCCGGCCTCGGTCCGGACATAGCGGGCGACTTCATCGCCGGCTTCATCAAGGAAGGCCGTGCCCGCAAGCTCAGGCCCTATCTCGAGATGCTGGTCGCCGATCCGGAGCTGGTCACCGCCGACATGGTCGAGGACGTCCTGAAGTTCAAACGGCTCGACGGTGCGCTCGCCGCGCTCGAGGCGATCGCGGCGGCGAATTTCGACGGCAATGCCCAGCGGGTGTCGTTGCGCGACCGGCTCGGCGAGATCGGGGTCCCGGTCCATGTCGTCTGGGGCAAGGAGGACCGCATCCTGCCGTCGAGCCATGCCGAGGGCCTCCCCGACAACGTCAAGGTCACCGTCGTGCCTGACGCCGGCCATATCGTCCACATGGAAAAGGCGGCCGAGGTCAACAAGGTGATCACCGGCGTCAGCTAGGCCGCCGGCGGTTCTCCGACATCAGGGCCTGAGATAGGCATAGCCTTCGGCCTGGAGCCGGGCGAGGCGGGTAACCCCGCCTTCGTCGACCCGGACGAAGCCGGGCAGGAGGTCGCCGACGTCGATGTCCTGCGACGCAAGCGTGTTGCCGCAGGCGGCGAGGCCGACGCCGGCCGCCGCGATTCCGGCGACGCGCCGGGCGATGTCGGGATTGGTCCTGGCCGTCCGGAACAGCGCCAGCGCCGGCCCGTGGACGACGAGGACGATGGTCACCTTGTCGGGGCCGCCCATGCCGGCAATGTGATTCTCGATATTGCCGATGACGAAGGCGACCTTGTCGAGGTCGCAGAGGTGATAGGCGACCTTCGGAACCCCGGACGCCACCGCCCCCGCCGCCTCGGCCGAACCGCGCCACAGCCCGGCGCCGCCGACGATGCCGGCCGCCAGGCGCGAGAAGATCGTTCTGCGGCTCGGCAGCATGCCGCCCCGCTCAGCTTCCGCTGAGGATCGTCGCCCGGTCCTCCTCGTCCCAGATCAGCGGCGCGCAATCGCGAAGCGCCGCACGGTCGAGCCGGAACAGCTTGTCGTCGGGTCCGAATCGCCCACCCTCGCCCGGCTCCTCGTCCGATTCCGGATCCCAGGTCCGGGCGCCGTCGGGGACGTCGACCAGGATCGATTCGGCATTCTTGATCCGGATTCCGATGTAACCGCCGTCGCATTCTATGCCGCAGCCGAGCGCCTGGTTTCCCCCGGCCGGATGACTGCAGGAGCCGGAGACCTGGAACTGGGTCTTCGCGGCCCGGAACTGGACGCCGATATTGAGAAGGTACTGCCGGCCGGCATCGCGCTCGACATAGCTGGTGACGAAAAGCGCCATGTTGACCACGTTCTGCTGCGGGTGGCCTGCAAGGTGGGGCGCGTCATAGTGCCGGGTGTAGCAGGCGAAGACCCGCTCGTTGCCGGGGTCCCTGCCGAAGAGGGCAAGGTCGCTGTCCGAGGCCGCCGCCGCGGAGCCTATCGACAAGGCGGACAGAACCGCCACGACGCCAAACGCCTCAAGCCGCTTCCGCATCGATCAATCCTCCCGGAGAGCTGGTACGTTGTCATTCTATCGCGTGTCCGGCCGGGAGTCTCCGGCCGGGAGTCCAGGGGGCAGGCGTCGGCGACCTGCCCGGTGGTGAAAGATTTCCCGGGCCCGCATGTCGAATTCGTGGCCGGCCGAACGACGGGTGGAGGAGGGTACGCGATGCTCGCGTGCGCCAGCCGCCAGACGAAGGAGGGAATGATGCCTGACGATCTCGTGCCCGCCGCGGATCTTGCCGCGCGCAGCCCTGTCCGCTTCCCGAATGAAAGTGCCGAATATCGCGCCGCACGGACGGCGCTCCTCGCCGAGGAGATCGAGCTCCGCCGGCATATCGAGCGTGTCGCCGCACAGCGCCGGGCATTGCCGCCGGGTGGTCCGGTGATTGGCGACTACCGCTTCATCGGCGAGGACGGCCCGGTCGATTTCGCCGGTCTGTTCGGCGACAGGCAGACGCTTGCCGTCTACAGCTTCATGTTCGGGCCGCAGCGCGATCGCCCGTGCCCGATGTGCACCAACCTGCTCGGCCCGCTGGATGCCAACGCCGCCGATCTTGCCCAGTGGATTGGGCTGGCCGTCGTCGCCCGCTCGCCGATCGAACGGCTGGTCGCCTGGAAGAAGGAGCGCGGCTGGCGGAACCTGCGGCTCTACAGCGACGCCGACGGCGCCTATTCGCGCGACTATTTCGGCGTCCTGCCGGACGGGTCGGATATCCCGGCATTCAATGTTTTCACCCGTCGCGACGGTACCATTCGTCACTTCTGGGGCGAGGAGATGACGCAGGAACTTGCCGATCCGGGTCAGGATGCGCGCGGCGCGCCGGATCTGGCGCCGCTGTGGAACGTCCTCGACGATACGCCGGAGGGTCGCGACCCGAACTGGTATCCGAAGCTCGACTACTAGGGGCGGTCACCGGCTCCGGTGGCGCCGGCACCGAGGCGCTTCACATTCGGGAGAAGGGGGATTAGACGGTAGCCGGACCAGGACCGGACCCGATGATTTCCCAGAAGGCCAAATATGCCCTGAGGGCACTTGTCGCGCTTGCCCGCGCCCCGCGCGGCGAGCCGGTCCTGATATCGGATATCGCCGAGCGGCAGTCGATCCCCAAGAAGTTCCTGGAGCAGATTCTCCTCGATCTGAAGCACCAGGGGATCGTCGCCAGCCGGCGTGGCAAATTCGGCGGCTACCAGCTTCTGAAGGCGCCCGAGGATATCACCTTCGGCAGCATCCTCAGGATCGTCGACGGCCCGATCGCGCCGCTGCCCTGCCTGTCGATCATCGCCTATCAGCGCTGCGAGGATTGCGGCGAGGAAGGCGAGTGCGAGATCAGGCGGATCTTCGCCGAGGTCGCGACTGCGACGCGGGCGATCCTCGACTCGCGGACGCTCGCCGATTCGCTCGAAGACGACGATCCGGTCGACGTCACGGCCACCCGTCGACGCGCGGTCTCCGCTTCCTAACGGGCATTCCGGCGCAAGCCGGACGTCTCGCCAAGATCCTCCCAGACTCCTGAACCGTATTGGCTTTCGCGACGCCTTCGGTCGCGTCCCGGGTCCCCGATTCACAAGTCTGTCGGTCGCTCGCGGACCTATAGTTGACAAACTCTACCTAATAGGTCGAGATAAGGGGGTATCAACAACGGGAGCGGTTTCGATGCGACGATTCCTTGGCTGCGGATACCTCCTCACCGGCCGTGCCACACGGGCCCTTGCGGTTGCCATCTCGATCGGCGGCATTGCGGCCGGGCCGGCCCTTGCCGACCAGACGATCCTCAACGTGTCCTATGATCCGACGCGCGAACTCTACAAGGAGTACGACGCCGCCTTCGCCGCCCATTGGCAGGAGACGGCCGGCGAGACGGTGACGATCGAACAGTCGCATGGCGGGTCGGGCGGACAGGCCCGCGCCGTCATCGACGGTCTCGAGGCGGATGTCGTTACCCTCGCCCTCGAAGGCGACATCAACAGGATCGCCGAGGCGGGGCTGCTTCCCGCCGACTGGCGCTCCAGCCTGCCGCACAACGCGACACCCTATACCTCGACGATCGTCTTCCTCGTCCGCAAGGGCAA
>JAGRKY010000710.1:1791-2657 GCA_020442095.1 Bauldia sp. | reverse complement strand
GTCGTGTTCTCGTCCTCGAAGGTCTTGTTCGACTGGCTGAGCTCGGTCGTCACCTGCCGCCAGATGTTGTCGAATTCCTGCTCGACCATCCGCGGCGGCAGCTCGAACTTGTGAAGCTCGTCGAGCTGGTCGAGGATCTGGCGCTTCACCTTCTGGCGCGTCGCCATGCCATACTGGTTCTGGAGCTGCTGGCGGATCGCGTCACGAAGCTGCTCGAGGTTCTCGACGCCGACCTTGGTCGCGAGTTCGTCGTCGATCTTGATCGGGTCGGGAGCCGAGACTTCCTTCACCGCGATGTCGAAGGTCGCTTCCTTGCCGGCGAGATGGGTCGCGCCATAGTCTTCGGGGAAGGTCACGGTGATGACCTTCTCGTCACCCGCCGACATCCCCTCGATCTGCTCCAGGAAGCCGGGGATGAACTGCCCCGAGCCGAGCTGGACGGTGGCATTGTCGTCGGCGCCGCCCTCGAAGGGCTCGCCGTCGATCTTGCCCAGGTAGGAAATCAGCATCCGGTCGCCGTCGGCGGCCTTGCCTTCCTTCGGCGAGAAGCTCCGGGTGTTCTCGGCCAGCCTGGTGAGCTCCGCGTCGATCTCCTCGTCGCTGACATCGGCGACCGGACGTTCGACCTTGATCGACTTGAAATCGCCGAGGACGACGTCCGGCAGGATCTCGTAGGTCATCGTATAGGTCAGGTCGGCCTTGCCCTCGAGCACCTGGTCGGCCTCGCCCTCCTCTTCCGGCAGCTTGAAGTCGGGCTGCTGGGCGGCGCGCTCGCCGCGCTCGGAAAGGGTGTCGCGGGCGACGTCGGAGATCAGCTTCTGGACGATCTCGGCCATCGCCGACTTGCCGAACATCTTGCGCAGGTG
>JAGRKY010000710.1:0-1710 GCA_020442095.1 Bauldia sp. | reverse complement strand
TCAGGCGCTCGTCGAGTTCCGAAGCGGGAACTTTGACCTCGAATTCGCGCCGGAGGCCTTCAGCCAGTGTCTCGGTCACTTGCATGGTGTCACGCTTCCGTTGATTCACTCGTTCAAACTGTTCATTCAGCCG
The DNA here is from genome assembly GCA_020442095.1 of Bauldia sp. Next base: position 1,577 of record JAGRKY010000710.1, on the reverse strand, counting down.
GCTGATCCGACTGGCAAAAATCCGTTCGTGTCGCGCGGTTCGATCCGTTCGTCGGTGAACGATTTCGTGACCGGTGACGGTGGTGCGGGCGGAGGGGCTCGAACCCCCACGACTTTCGTCACGGGAACCTAAATCCCGCGCGTCTACCAGTTCCGCCACGCCCGCGGACCGCGACGGCCCCGGCCGAGGCGCCGCCTCTATACCAACTGGTTCCCCGCCGATCAAAGGGAAAGCTACGCCGCCAAACCGTCTTTTTCGCCGGGTGCCTCAGGCGCCGAGCCTGGAGAGCAGCCCCGGCAGCGCCTCGGGGATGTCCTCGGCGATCAATCCCCGCCCGAAGCGGGCGGCGGCGGCGCCATGCATCCAGACGCCGGCGGTCGCCGCGTCGAAGGCCGGCATGCCCTGTCCCATGAGACCGCCGATGATTCCGGCCAGCACATCGCCCGCCCCCGCTGTCGCAAGGTATGCCGGTGCGTTGTCCGCAATTGTCGCAAACCCGTCCGGAGCCGCCACAACAGTGTCCGGACCCTTGAGGACGACCACGGCGCCGGAGCGCGCGGCCGCTTCCCGGGCCCGTTCGAGCTTCGAGGGGATGATGATCAAGTCCGCGAAAAGTCTCGCGAATTCGCCCTCGTGCGGGGTCAGCACCACCGGCGCGGTGCGATTCCTGATCAGCGCGAAGAGCGCATCCGGATCGTCGGCGAATGATGTCAGTCCATCGGCATCCACGACCGCCGCCGGGCTCGCCTCTAGGACAGCCGAAACCATTGAAATCGCTGCGCTTCCGACGCCGAGCGCGGGGCCGATCACCACCGCATTCTTGCGCTTGTCGGCGAGGATTTCGGCCAGTCCCTCCGCCTCGTACATCCGCACCAGCATGATCGCCGTCAGCTGCGATGCATTCGCCACGATCGCATCCGGCGGCGACGCCACCGTCACCAGCCCCGATCCGATCCGCAAAGCCGCGCGCGCCGCAAGCCGCGCCGCGCCGGTTCCGGTCAGCGGGCCGGAGACCACCACCGTGTGGCCCCGATCGTATTTGTGGCCGTCGATCATCGGCTGGGGGAAGCCGTCGAGCCATATGGCCGGGTCATTGTGATAGGCGGATGGCCGGATTCCCTCAAGGATTGCAGGATCATGGCCGATATCGGCAAGCGTCGTCCTGCCCGCCAGCAGACGGCCGGGAAGAAGCAGATGGCCGGGTTTGTAGCGGAAGAAGGTGACCGTCTCTTTCGCAAGGATCGCCCGCCCGAGGATCGCCCCGGACGATCCATCCACGCCGCTCGGCAGGTCGACGGCAAGGATCGGCAGCCCGCTTTCGTTCGCCCCGTCTATGATCGTCGCCGCCATGCCTTCGATGGGCCGGTCGAGCCCCGCGCCGAACAGCGCGTCGATGATCAGGTCGTGACCATGGGCGAAACCGCGGACGGCGCTGTGTATCTCGCCGCTCCAGCCCCTTGCGGCCAGGCTCGCATCGCCCTTGAGCCTCTCGCGCTCGCCCAACAGGAAGACCGAGACACGATAGCCGTTGTCCTGGAGCAGACGCGCCGCAACGAAGCCGTCGCCGCCGTTGTTGC
>JAGRKY010000709.1 GCA_020442095.1 Bauldia sp. | reverse complement strand
CGGCCGAGGTCGATGCCGGAGATGATGTTGCCCCATTGGTCCGAGCCGCCGAGCTGCAGCCGGCAGCCGAAGCGGCGGGCGAGTTCGACGAAGTCGTAGCCCTGCAGGACCATGTAGTTGAATTCGAGGAAGGAGAGATGCTGCTCGCGCTCGAGCCGCATCTTGACCGAGTCCCGCTGGATCATCTGGTTGACCGAGACGTGGCTGCCGACCTCGCGCAGGAAGTCGATGTAGTTCAGCCCGAGCAGCCAGTCGGCATTGTCGACCATCAGGGCGTCGGTCGGAGCGGAGCCGAAGGTGAGGAAGCGGTCGAAGACGGTACGGATGCCGTTCTTGTTGGCCTCGATGTCGGTCTCGGAAAGGACCTTGCGGCTCTCGTCCTTGCCCGAGGGATCGCCGACCCGGGTCGTGCCGCTTCCCATCAGCGCGATCGGCTTGTGCCCGGTCTTCTGCATCCAGCGCAGCATCATGATCTGCAGCAGGCTGCCGACATGGAGGCTCGGCGCCGTGCAGTCGAAGCCGATATAGCCGGTCACCGGCCCGCTGACCGCGAGGGCATCGAGCCCGGCGGTATCGGAGCACTGATGGATGAAGCCGCGCTCTTCGAAGACACGCAAGAAGTCGGACTTGGGCACTGGTCTGGGTTCCCGGTGGATGAAAGGTCGGATCCGGCGGCCGCCGGCGGGGACGTCGTGACGCCTGTGGAGGCGCCGGGCAAAAGCCGTATAACAGGGGCCGCCGACGATTTCACTTGTCGTGATTCTCACTTTTTGCCGCCTGTTCGCGGCGTGGCCGCTCCTCGGGCCGGCTTCGGGACACCTTCCGGACGATGACGATGCAGACCGTGGTCGGAATGATGAGCGGGACCTCGATGGACGGGGTCGACGCGGCTGTGCTCGTCACCGACGGCGAGACGGTCGAGAGCTTCGGACCGACCTTTTTCCGTGCCTATGCCGAGGATGAGCGGGCCGTGTTGCGACAGGCGCTCGCCGAGGCGCGCGCCCTGGTCGACCGGACCGCCCGGCCGGGTATCCTCGCCGAGGCCGAACGGGTGGTGACCGACGCCCATGGCGATGCGGTGGAAGCGCTCCTCGCCGCAAATCCTGGACTGACGGTCGATCTCGTCGGCTTCCACGGCCAGACCGTGATCCATGCCCCGGACCGGCTCCTGACCGTGCAGATCGGCGACGGGCCGGGGCTTGCGCGGCGGCTCGGGGTGCCGGTGGTCTACGACTTCCGGGCCGCCGACGTCGCGGCGGGCGGGGAAGGGGCGCCCTTCGTGCCGCTCTATCACCAGGCGCTGGTGCGGATGGCGGGCCTCTCCGGCGACATCGTCGTCGCCAATATCGGCGGTGTCGGCAACATCACCCGGATCGGTGCCGATGGCCGCATCGCCGCCGGCGACACCGGTCCCGGCAACGCGATGATCGACGACTTCGTCGCCGCGCGGACCGGAGCCGCGATGGACGAGGGCGGCCGGATCGCCGCCCGCGGCGAGGTCGACGAACTGGCGCTCACCGCGCTGATGGCCGATGCCTGGTTCGGCGAGCCGCTGCCGAAGTCGCTCGACCGCAACGCCTTCTCGCCGGCCCCGGTGCAGCTCCTGTCGACCGAGGACGGGGCCGCGACGCTTGCTGCCTTCACCGCATCGAGCATGGCCGGGGCGGTCGTCGATGCCGGCGGCGCCGACGTCATCATTGTCTCCGGCGGCGGGGCGCATAACCCGGTCATCCTGGCGATGCTGGCCGAGATGACCGGCGCCGCGGTCAGGCGTGCCGACGACCTCGGCTGGCGGGGCGATTTCATCGAGGCCGAGGCCTTCGCCTATCTGGCGGCGCGGAGCCGGGCGGGCCTGCCGCTCAGCCTGCCGGAGACCACCGGCGTGCCGGAGCCGATGAACGGCGGGATACTGGGACTGCCGGACTGATCGTTGCTCCTTGCGATGCGGAAAGGCCTGACGGTGTGACGCCGCTCACAGCGTGTGACAGCGACGACCGTTAGAGACCCGCGCTTCGCAAACGCCAGTTGCATCGCGCAAGGAGGAAGACAGTCATGTCCATCGAACCCGAGAAGAGCCTGCTCGCCATCGCCGCATCGCGCCAGATCGTCCGGATGGTGCCGGCCGAGAGCCGCCGGACGGCGCGCGTCATCGGTGGCCTCTCGTCCCATATGCTCGCCGATATCGGCTACGTCCGGACCCCGTCGGGGATCGTCAGGCCGCTCTGAGCGGTCGTCGGCAGGGAGGGCCTTACGCCCCTCCCGCGCCGGCGGGCGACAGCCTAGGCCGCGTCGATCATCGCCTGGCGCATGTCGACATAGTTGGCGCAGATGTCGAGAAGCTCGTCGACGTGGTTCTCGAAGAAATGGTTGGCGCCGGGAACGATCTGCTGATCGATCTTGATGCCCTTCTGGGTCTTGAGCTTGTCGACCAGCGCCTGGACGTCCTTCTGCGGCACGACGCGATCGGCGTCGCCGTGGACGATCAGGCCCGAGGACGGGCAGGGCGCCAGGAAGGTGAAATCGTGGAGGTTGGCCGGCGGGGCGATTGAAATGAATCCCTCGACCTCGGGACGGCGCATCAGCAGTTGCATCCCGATCCAGGCGCCGAAGGA
>JAGRKY010000708.1 GCA_020442095.1 Bauldia sp. | reverse complement strand
TGTCGCTCGACGATCTGGTCATCGCGAGCTTCACCACCGGCCCCGGCGCGACGACCCTGCCGATGAAGATCTACAGCCAGGTCCGGCTCGGGGTGACGCCGGAGATCAATGCGGTCAGCACGATCCTGATCGGGCTGGTGTCGATTGCCGTGATCGCCGCATCACTCGTCACCAAGCGGCGGGAAGCCGCCCGGATCCGGGCCGAGCGGCAGGCCGCCCGCACCTGACGCCGTTTTTCACTTCGGCATGTCAGCCGTCGTGTGGCTCTTCCGGCGGCGTGGCAGGTTCCGGCTCGACGGTATCGCGGTCGACCGGAGGACCGAGGTCCGGAAGGACCTGCCAATCGTTCCAGGTTCCGTTGATCATGAAGGGGACGTCGGTATCGGTGCCGTCGTCTCCGGCACCGACGAGGGTCAGCGATCCGCGCCCCGCGATCGTCGGATCGAACATGCCGGCCTGCCCGGTCATCTTCAAAGAGAAGGTATCGCCGACCACCTCAAGGTCGTCGGCAGTGACGACGCCCTCCCCGAAGCCAAGCGATGCATCCAGGGAGGCAAAGGCGGTCGACCCGGCCATCGAACCGTCGCCGGAATCCTTGACCGCCTCGGGAAGAAGGCTGAGATCGATGCTGTCGAGGGTCCCGTCCGCGATGGCGACGGTCGCCTTGCCTGCCAGGTTCTCAAGCAGATCACCCAGGGTGGCACCCCTGGTACTGGCGTCGATCGTCGCATTGCCGACTCCGTCGAGGACGGCGCCCAGGCCGGCCTCGCCGAGAAGGCTGGCGACCGACATGTCCTGAAGCCGCAGCTGGCCTGTCGCGGTCAGCGCCCCTCCGTCCATCGCCAGGGCCAGCCGCCCGTCAGCCGTGCCTTCGCCGAGCTCCGCCTCGCCGACATTGACGACCAATTGTCCATTCTTGAGGGTGACGGTCGCGCCGGTCCGGCCGATGTCCAGGCCGCCTGCGATCAGCCGCGATGTCGAGAGCCGCAGGTCGACGTCACCGTTATCGAGTGGCAGGGAGGCCGGGGCGGACTGCCACGGCCCCGACTTGGTCGATGCGGCATAAGCCGCCTCGATATATGGTGAGAGGTCCAGGGACTCGAAGGCGAGCGTGCCGGAGACCGCGAATGGTCCGTCGCCGACGTTGGCGGTGAGCGCGCCCTCGGCGGCATTGCCGTCGAGCTCGAAGGTCGCATCGGAAATGGCGACCGACGAGCCGAGCCAGTTGACCTTGCCGTCGATCGCCCCCGCCCCGAAGGTCGCCCCGGTGCCACCCGGGCGGCCCATCCATTCCACGACACGGCGAACCGAAGGCGTCGTCAGCTTGACATTGCCCTCGAGCTGCGTGCCGTCGAGCTGGAGGGCATTGCCGAGAAAGGAAAGGCGCAAGGGCGCGGCGGAAAACGCGAGGCGGAGCGAGGAGCTGCCGCCGGCCAAGAGATCGAGCGGCGCATCGACGCTGCCGTTGAACTCGACCGGCTCGCCGCGCCAGACGAAGCTGCCGTCGCCCGCCGCCATCTGCGACGTCGTCGTCCAGTCGAAGCTGGCGGTGACGCCGGTGAGCTCCTCCTTCCGGCCGTTGCGTTCGTCGGTGTAGGTGATGGTGCCGTCGCGGATGGCCAGCCGGCCAAGCCGCACATCGGCGAGCGGCGATCGCGGCTCGAGGTCGTCGGAAACCCCTTCCTTGTCGCCTTTCGACATCTGGCTGCCGATCACGCCGTCGGCCATGATCCAGTTGCCGACGCCTTTCGCATCGGTCTTGAGGTTGATGTGCGGGTTGGCGAGGCGAAAGCGCGCGAATTCGAGCCGACCGAGAAACAGGGGCAGGATCTCGAGCTTGGCCGTCATCGTATCGATGTCCATGAACGGCTCGTCGCCCATGCCCGGCGCATTGGCCAGCTTCGCGCCGTTCAGCCTGACGGTCAGATAGGGAAAGAGACTGAGGTGGGGCTCGCCACGAAAGGTGAACTTGCGGCCGGTCCAGAAGGCGATCTGGTCGACGATGCGCCCCTTGATGACGTCGGGCGAAATGACCAGAGGCACCGCAGCCGCAGCCGCGACCAGCAAAACAACAACCACCAAGGCGCCGATCGCCAACCGCCTCGTGAGACTGGGCCCAGTCTTCGCCATCCTGTTTCCTCTTGACTAGCCCCGCACCGGATAGGCAGAAACCCCCGGGTTCGCAAGGAATTTCTTGACTCATTCCAGCGGCTTCGGGTCGCCTTGCGCGAACCGGAATGCCGGGCCATCGTTGTACTCAGGGAGCCGCATATCTTGCCGACGAAGGACGATCAACCACTCTGGACACCGGTTCGGACCGAGGGCCTGCCGATCACGCGTTTCGCCAGGGAAGCCGAGCGCCGCGCCGGCCGCAGCCTTGCGGACTACGACTCGCTGCACGGCTGGTCGGTCGAGGATCCGGCGGCGTTCTGGGACCTGGTCTGGGACTTTTGCGGCGTCATCGGCGACAAGGGTGAACGTCGTTCGGTCGATCTCGACCGGATGCCCGGCGGGCATTACTTCCCGGACGCGCGACTGAATTTCGCCGAGAACCTGCTGCGCCGCGACGATGACGCCGACGCCCTGGTGTTCCGCGGCGAGGATCGCGTCGCGACGCGGCTGAGCTGGCGCGAATTGAACGAACTGGTCTCGCGCCTCCAGCAGGCCCTCCGCGGCCTCGGCGTCAAGGCCGGCGATCGCGTCGCCGCGCTGATGCCGAACATGCCGGAAACGATCGCCGCGATGCTCGCCGTGGCTTCGATCGGAGCGGTATGGTCGTCGGCGTCGCCCGACTTCGGTTCGCGCGGCGCCCTCGACCGCTTCGGACAGATCGGACCGAAGGTGCTGATCGCCTGCGACGGCTACTACTATGCCGGCAAGACGATCGAGGTGTCCGAGAAGCTCGGTGAGATCGTCGCCGGCCTGCCGGACGACATGGCCGTGATCATCGTTCCCTATCTCGGGCGCGCGGAAGCGGTGGCGGCGGGACTGCCGAGAGCGAAGAGCCTCGCCGATACGATCGCGCCCTATGCCGCCGCGCCGGTGACCTTCGAGCCGATGCCTTTCGCCCATCCGCTCTACATCCTCTTCTCCTCGGGCACGACCGGCGTGCCGAAATGCATCGTCCATTCGGCGGGCGGGACGCTGCTCCAGCACCTCAAGGAACATCATCTGCAGAGCAGCGTCGTGCGGGACGAGCGAGTGGTTTACTTCACCACCTGCGGCTGGAAGATGTGGAACTGGCTGGTCTCCGGCCTCGCCTTCGGCGCGACGCTGCTGCTCTACGACGGCTCGCCCTTTCATCCTTCCGAGGAA
>JAGRKY010000707.1 GCA_020442095.1 Bauldia sp. | reverse complement strand
CACAGGGGTCGTGGCGCCCCTTGGTCGATACCTCAACCTCCTCGCCGGCGCGGTTGACCGTGTGGCGCGGCGTCAGGATCGACGAGGTCGGCTTGACCGCGAAACGGGCGACGATCGGCTGCCCGGTCGATATCCCGCCGAGGATGCCCCCGGCGTGGTTCGACGTGAATTTCATCTCGCCGTCGTGACCCATATGAATCTCGTCGGCATTCTCCTCGCCGGTCAGGGTCGCGGCAACGAAACCGGCGCCGATCTCGACCCCTTTCACCGCGTTGATCGACATCAGGCCGGAGGCGATGTCCTGGTCAAGCTTGCCATAGACCGGCGCACCGAGGCCTGCCGGCAGGCCGTGCGCGATGACCTCGATCACCGCGCCGACCGACGAGCCGCGCTTGCGGATGTCGTCGAGATAATCGGCGAAGAAATCCGCCATCTCCGCATCGGGGCAGAAGAACGGGTTGTTGTCGACCGCGTCCCAGTCCCACCGGTCGCGATCGATCGCGTGCGGCCCCATCTGGACGAGGGCGCCGCGGACGATCATGTCGGGCACGACCTTGCGGGCGATCGCCCCGGCCGCGACCCGGGTCGCGGTCTCGCGGGCCGAGGCGCGGCCGCTGCCGCGGTAGTCACGAATGCCGTATTTGGCTTCGTAGGTGAGATCGGCGTGGCCGGGCCGGTACTTGTCCTTGATCTCCGAATAGTCCTTCGAACGGGCGTCGACATTCTCGATCAGGAGCGAGATCGGCGTTCCGGTGGTCAGCAGGTCGCCGGTTTCCTCGTCCTCGAAAACCCCGGAGAGGATGCGCACGGCGTCGGGCTCGCGGCGCTGCGTGGTGAAGCGCGACTGGCCGGGCCGGCGCTTGTCCATGTAGTGCTGGATCTCCTCCTCGGAGATGGCGATGCGCGGCGGGCAGCCGTCGACGACGCAGCCGATGGCCGGACCGTGGCTCTCGCCCCAGGTGGTGACGCGGAAAAGATGACCGAAAGTGTTGTGTGACATGCCTGCGGGTTTCCGAGAACGGACCGGTTCTAATGCATTTTCCGGAAAAGTGCGTGAATCTTTTGGGCCGCGGGCACTGACGCGCGCATCGGGCATTTTGCGGCGAAAGGAGATCAGGCGAGGGGCCCGATCCCCTTGTCGCAGGAAGCGGTGGTCAGCCGAGGTTGGCCTTGAGGAAAGCCAGAGTCCTGTCCCAGGCAAGCGCCGTGTCCTCGGCGTCGTAGCGGGCCGAGGTCGGATTGGCGAAGCCGTGGTCGGCCGTGTACCAGTTGACGGTGAGCTCGCCGGCCTTGCCGGCTTCCTTCATCGCCGCTTCGAAGCCGGCCACCATCTCCGCGTCGATGTTCTGGTCTTCGGTGCCGAAATTGCCGAGCACGGGCCCCTTCAGCGCCTTCAGCTCGTCGGCGGTCTTGGCGACGTTGCCGTAATAGATGACGGTGGCGTCGACCGGCGTCGCCAGCGAGGCATTCAGCGACCATCCGCCGCCGAAGCACCAGCCGATGG
>JAGRKY010000706.1 GCA_020442095.1 Bauldia sp. | reverse complement strand
TCGCCGATGTCGCGGCCCTCGGCGACGGCCGGTTCGCGGTCGCCGCAACGGATGGCCGGATCACCGTCTACACGATCGAGGATGACGCCGCGGTCGAGGTCAGCCGGGTCGAGACCGGTCTTTCAAGCTTCGGCGCGATCAGGCTTGCCGCCGCCAACGGCCGTCTCGTCGCCAATGCCGGCGACGACCGCGAAGGCCTCGACTACTGGAAGCGCTCGATCGGCTACGAGATCGGCGACGACGGCCACCTGACCGAGGTCTTCGCCGTGCCGTGGATCAACCTGCTCGGGCAGCTTGGAAACGGCGAGGCGGTCTCGGTGGATTACGGACCGGAGGTGTTCGTCGAGCCGCCGGCGCTGCCGCTCGACCGGGATCTCCTCGCGCTGACGATCATGCGGGAGCAGCGCTCGCCGGACGATGCCGCCGGCCAGTTCCAGAACGTCTTCCAGATGCTCGGCAAGCGCCGGAACGGCACGACGGACGTCAGCGCCGAGACGACCTGCCGGACCGCCCTCGCGATCATGGCCCGCGCTACCGACAGCGGCGAATTCGGTGAGGCGCTCAACACCGCCCGCCGCGCCTGCCGGACCTCGCCGGAAGGGGAGGCCTTCGTCGAGGCGGCGAATACCGATGGCAGGGAAGGGGTGATGGACCTGCTCCGGCTGGCGCCGGCGGACCCCTATGCCCTCGCGAGGCTGGTCATCGTCCTGTCGGCGTCGGCCCCCGACACGGCCCTGGCGATCGCCGCGCACGACCCGCGGTTTGCCGTCTTCCCGACCGAAGCGATGATCCAGCAGTTCACCGCCGGCGCTCCTGTCCCGGACGACCTTGCGGCGCTCTACGCGAACCGTCCCGGCGGCTACGACCCCTATGACCAGTGGCTGCTCGCGGTGATGGCCGAGCAGCAGGGGCCCGACGAAGCGACGCTCGCCGACGCGCTGCTCCACTATGCGCGGGCCGAAAACGAATTCCGCCTCGCCGGTGGCACGCAACCCTATATTCCCGCCCCGATCGTCGCGCGCCGCGCCGCGCTCGCGCGGATCCTCGGCGATGATGTCGTGGTCGACGTCTATGACAAGCTGACCACCGAGCCGCCCGAAGCCGGCCCGGCGCTCGGCGGTCCTGTGGCGCCGGCCGAGGTCGCGGCCTGGCTATCGGGCCTCGAGCAGGCGGGCGCCGATCCCGCTGTCCTCTCCGTCCTTGCCGCCATCGTCGAGGAGGAACTCGGCGACTCGACCGTGGCGAGCGATCCCGCCGCGGCGGCCGGGCATTACCGCAAGGCGCTGAAGGTGGCCGGCGAGTCGCGGATAACGCTTTCCGACGATGCCGGCGTATCGGGCCGTCTCGCGACGGTCGAACGGCTGCGCGACAAGCTGCGCGCCGCGGGGGCGGCGGATGCCGACACTGCGGCCGCGTCGGCTGTGGTCCGCATCGTCGATTCGGAGGCCAGCACGCCGCTGGAGGGCGAGGCCAAGGCGGAATTGCGGGATGCCCTTCGCCAGGCCGTCGCCACCCTTGCCGCTGCGGACGTGGAGTCGGCCGATCTCGCCGGCCTCGGCGGTCTCACGTTCGGCTTCTGGGACTATGACTGGCAGAGCCACCAGAATTTCGTCCGGGACGAGGAGGCGGCCGCCCATCTCGAAGAGCTGATAGCGGCCGAGAAATTCGTTTCCCTGTTGCTGGACAACGCCGCGGGAGACGAGCGCGATCGCCTGTCGGTGATCCGGGGCCGACTGCGCTTCTGGCTGAGCACATTGGCGGACGAGGAGCTGGCCTCGCCTCCCGATCCGGCACAGTTCGAGGCCTGGCTCGATGGCGCCATCGCCGATTTCGAGCTCGCTCGGGACGGAGCATTCAAGGCGTGGGACTGGGGCGTGCTCGGCAATGCCTATGGACGCAAATTCGCCGCTTCGACCGGCGGCGCGCTGGACGAGCCGCTGGTGGCCAAGGCCGTCGCTGCCTTCGAGAGAGCCTTGCCGCCAGCGATCAGCGAAGAGATCGGTGACTACCGGATTCGGCTGATCCTCGACGGTGAGGTCCGGGTCCTCGAAAATGCCATGGGCCGCGATCTCCGCGACCCGGCGCTTTCCGGCTTCGGTCCGTATCCGGGCGACCCGGACTATGATGCCGACCGTCTCGCCGACCTGACCTTCGACATCTTTTCCCTTGCCCGGCAGCGCGACACGGTGCGGAAGAACGCGGCGGCGGCCGGCGTTCTGCGCGAAGGATCGGGCTGGCCGCTCGACACGCCGGCCGATTATTACTGGGGCTTCGCAGCGGCGCAGGCCGGAGCGCCGCTCCGCATCGCCGACGGCGCCAATGGCGAGCCGACCGAATGCGACCGGCTGGCGGCGCATCCGAACGACGTCACCCGCACGACGCGACCGGTTGCCTTCTCCGAGATCGATCTGGCACGGGTCCTGGAGGCCTGCAGTGGCGACTCGGCGCGCGACAAGTTCAATCGCGCCCGAGGGATGAGCAAGAACCCGGATGCCGACCAACTGGCGATCCTCGACCTCCTGATCCCTGCGGCCGAGGCCGGATTGCCGGTCGCCTATAACAACCTGGCGATCATGATCAGCCAGGTCCGTCCCGACTTCATCTCGGCCGGCGACCTGCGGACGACCTTCTCAGCGCTGAGCCTCAAAGCGGCCTATAGCGAGCTGGCCGCGCTCCTGCGGCCCCGGATCGACGACGACAAGCGGCGCGAAGCCTTCAGATGGCTGGCGGCGAAGGCAGCGGCGCTCGACATCGCCGAGGCGCATCGCAACCTCGCCGATCTCTCGACCGATCGCCTGGAGCGCGGCGCGCATCTCTCGATCGCGGCCGAGCTCTTTGCGGCCGAGGGCCGCAACGAAGAAGCGGATGCCGCAACCGCGGCCCTCGCCGCGCTCAACCTCGGGAGCGACGAGATCCTCTCGGTCCAGGACGCCACGAAGAACCGCGAGAAGACCAGCCTCGTTCTCGTCGACGAGACGCTTGCCGACCAGATATTCGGCCTCTGGTAAGCGGGGAAAACCGGGGCAACAAAAAAGGCGCGGCCCTTCGGCCGCGCCTCGAACTCATGCTGAAGGGTGGAGGCCCTTAGTTGGCGTCCATCTGCTCATGGACCCAGCCGCGGAACTGCGACAGGCGGTTATAGACGCCCGGCAGCACCGGGTTGCCGCACTGGCTGCCCCAGCTCACGACGCCGACCTGGATATAGCCGAGCTCGTTGTCCGCCTTGGCAACCAGCGGCCCGCCGCTGTCACCGTAGCAGGAGTCCTTCGCGCCACTCGGGCTGCCGGCGCACAGCTCGGTCTTCGCGATGGTGAAGGATGCGTCGGTCGCCTGGCCATATGCCTCGTAGGCCGCCTTGCACTCGTCGGTCGAGATCGCCTGCACGGTCACCTGGTGAAGCTGCTCGGGCGACATCAGCGCGTTGGCGTTGAGCAGTTCGTGCGTGTCGACCTCGGCGCGGCCGCCGCGGCTGTAGAGCGCTTCCTCGAAGCCCTCGAAATCCCACAGCGCGCCCCAGCCGGTGACGGTCAGCTCGTCGCCGGGAGCGACCAGCGTGTCCTCGGTCGAGGGATCGGCGATGTCGATGAACTTGGCGCCCGAAACCGGCTCGGCGAGCTTGATCAGGGCGATATCGGCGTGGTTTTCCTTCTGGTAGTCGGGATGAACGATGATCTTCTCGCTCCCGACCATCTTCAGGTCGCTCTGGTAGATGCTGCCGTAGCCGATGACGACCTTGTCCACGGTCTGGCCGCCCTGGACGACGCAGTGAGCCGCGGTGAGCACCCATTGGTCGCCGATCAGCGAGCCGCCGCAGAAGCCGGTATGGACATCGAAATCATCGAGAAGCCGGACCTGCCAGGGCCACTGACCTTCCTGCGCGGGCGTACCGCCCACGATGAAGTCGGACGAAATTTCGGCAGTGGCCAAGCTCGGAACGGTCAGCATCGCTGCGACCAGTGCCGCCGAGCCGAACCCCAGATACTGCGCTTTCCTCATGGTATTCTCCAATTGGTGGGTCGATGGGAATTGCCCGCCTGGGCGCCGCTCTAGCCCGGCTCGACGGCGAAAAAACGGCAGCAGCCGATGGTTGTCAACGCCTTCCGCCTGCGATGAGTGGGAACATGCTTGCGTCACGAATCCGCAAGAGCCTTCGGTATCGGCCTCTAGCCGGGGGAAGAGGCTGTCTGGTCCGACATAGCGGCCAGTGCGAACGCGCCCCTCAACACCATCGCCGACCTCGCCAGAGCCCGCTTGCTCCCCGTCCATCTATGCGGGCCGGTTCTCCGCGAATACCATTACATGCGCGCGGCTACACCACGGCCAAGGGAGGTAGAGGGATGAAGACCGTCATGCTCGCGATGGTGATTGCCATCTTTGGCGTCTCCGCAGCCGCAGCGCACGGAGGCGGTTGCCGGAAAAGTTCGCCACCCGGCCAATGCTGCCACATGGACAACAGCGTCGGGCGGGTCCACTGCCATTGAAGGTATCCGCCCCGCGGAGGCTCACCTGAGCCACAGCCGCGCATAGGGTGGCAGTGAGATGCGATCGTCTTCGAGATCGACATGGCCCTCGGAGAGCGCGTCGACGAAGACGGTCGCGCCGCGCTCCCGTGCCCAGTCGGCGGAAAGCGTCTTCCAGTCTCCGGTGAAATTGAAGACGCAGACGATGGCGCCGGCCGGCGCCTGGCGGACGAAGGCGAAGACCGCCGGGTCGCCGGTATCGACGATGAGGATCGGATTGGCGGCGTGGAATTCCGGGGTCGCGGCGCGGCGGGCGAGAATCATGCGGACGCCCTGATAGACGCGCCCGGCGAGTGTCGTCCCGGCGGTAGCCGCCGCGGCCTTCTCCCAGTCCATCCGCGGCCGGTGCAGCCAGCGGCTGTCATGGGCGTGGGCAGGGTCGGCCTTGTAGGAATAGTCGTTGAGGAGGGCGAGCTCGTCGCCCATGTAGACGAGCGGAATGCCGCCATGGCTCGCGATCAGCGCATGGCCGAGGAGGATGCGGTCGATCGCCCGGTCGATCACCTGCGGGTCGCCGTCGGCCTCGGCCCGTTCGAGGCCGGCAAGCGAGGCGAAGCTGCCGCTGATCCGCTTGTCGCCGGTCTCCGGGTTGTACTGGAAGAGCGCACCGCGGGAGAAGGAGCCGGGGAAGACGCCCTCGTAGAAATCGGAGAGGAAGGCGCGGTGGAGCGGCCCGTCGAGACCGACGGCGCGGGCATCCCCGTCGTTGACCGCCCAGCCGATGTCGTCGTGGCAGCGGATGTAGGTGGCGTAGGTGGCGTTGGCGAGGGCAGGGGGAAAGTGTGTGCCGAGGACATGGGTCATCAGCCGCGCGTCGCGGCTCGCCAGCGTCGACCAGAACTGGACCATCAGCGAATTGTGGTAGGCGAGGTTCCCCTCCTTGCCGTAATGCTCGCCGCGGCCGAGATAGGGGATCATCTCGTCGGGGCCGACGATCGCTTCCTCCAGGTGGATCACCGCCGGGGCGACGATGCGGCTGGCGGCGCGCAGCGCGTGCAGCAGCACATGCACCTCCGGCTCCGACTGGCAGCGGGTGCCCATCCGCTTCCACATGAAGGCGACGGCGTCGAAGCGCAGCACGTCGACGCCGCGGTTGGCGAGGAAGAGCATCACCGCGACCATTTCGAGGAAGACCTGCGGGTTCGCCCAGTTGAGGTCCCACTGGTGCTCGTTGAAGGTCGTCCACACCCATTTGCCGATGTCGGGATAGAAGGTGAAGCTGCCGGGGGCGTTGTCGGGGAAGATCTCGACCAGCGTCTCCTCATAGGCGCGCGGCAGCCGGTCGTCGTCGAACATCAGGTAGTAGTCCTGGAAGACCGGGTCGCCCTGCCGCGCCTTCTCCGCCCAGGCATGCTCCTTGGCGGTGTGGTTGAGGACGAGGTCGATGCAGAGGCTGATGCCGTTTGCCCGGAGCGCCGCCGCGACCGCCTCGAGATCGGCCATGGTGCCGAGCTTCGGGTCGACGGCGCGATAGTCCATCACCGAATAGCCGCCGTCGCTGTCGCC
>JAGRKY010000705.1 GCA_020442095.1 Bauldia sp. | reverse complement strand
TCAGCTCGACCACGCCGAGCCCGGCGCCGAGATGGCCGCCGGTCACCGAGACGGCCGAGATCGTCTCCTGGCGTAACTCATCGGCGAGCTGCTGGAGCTGGGACGGCTCCAGCTTGCGGAGGTCTTCCGGCAGGGGCACCGTGTCGAGAAGCGGCGTTTGTGAGGCTGTCATCTGCGCGGCAGGGCGTCCTGCATTTGATTCGGGCGGGCTCGATTGCATTGGAAAAAGGGTTATAGCAGCCCGAATTAAGGCACGCATCACGTAGTCCGACGCGGTGCCGATGCCCCGGGGCTATGGATGGCGAGGGGTTAACGATGGCGGATTTCCGCGACTGCGGGTTGCCCGGACGGTGCCACCGGCTCAATCCGGCAGCGGGATGAAATCCTCCTCGTCGCCGAAGACCTTGTCGAAACGGCCCATTTTCCAGTCGTTCTTGGCTTCCTCGATCCGTTCCTTCGACGAGGAGACGAAGTTCCACCAGATATGGCGGGGGCCGTCCATCGCCTCCCCGCCGAGCAGCATCAGCCGCGTCGGGGCGAGCGCCTCGACAACAAGGCTGTCGCCGGGCTTGAACACCAAGAGGCGCGAAGCGTCGAACCGGTCGCCGCCGACCGCGATCGCGCCTTCGGCCACGTACACCGCCCGCTCCTCGTGGCCCGCGTCGATCGGCAGCTTCGCCCCGGCGTCGAGCTGGACATCGGCGTAGACCATGTCGCTGAAGGTCGCGACCGGGGAGCGCTCGCCATAGAGCGAGCCGACGATCAGGCGGACCGTAACGCCGTCGCCGCCGAAAGCCGGCAGCGCCTCGCGTTCGTGATGGGCGAAGCTCGGCGACGCCTCCTCATGCTCCCGCGGCAGCGCCACCCAGGTCTGGAAGCCGAACAGCTTGTGTTTCTCGCCCCGAAATTCCTTCGGGCCGCGTTCCGAATGGGCGATGCCGCGTCCCGCCGTCATCCAGTTCACGTCGCCGGGATGGATCGTCTGCTCGCTGCCGACCGAGTCGCGATGGATGATCGCGCCTTCGTGGATATAGGTCACCGTCGCGAGGCCGATATGCGGATGCGGCAGGACGTCGAATTGCTCGGTCATCAGGATCTCGGCCGGGCCGACCTGATCCATGAAGATGAAGGGGCCGACCATGCGCCGCCCGACCGCCGGCAGGACACGCCCGACGGTGAAGCCGCCGATGTCCCTGGCGCGCGGAACGATGACGGTGTCGATCAGGTCGGCCGCTTTTGCGTCGCCGAAGCCGGGATCGGGAACCGGAAGGGATTGCATGGGCTGGGCTCCACGATGCGAGACCCCCGATATGGGGCAGCGCCCGGGCCATGCAAGCCGGGCGTCAGCCCTCCCCGTCGAAAGGCTCGGTCCCGGCCGCTTCGCCGCCGGCGCCGAGGCGGATCTTGTCGACCCTCCCCTCGGCTTCCTTCAGAAGCTTCTCGCAATGGGTCTTGAGGGCCTCGCCGCGCTCGTAGATCGCGATCGATTCCTCGAGGTCGACCCGGCCCTGCTCCAGCCGCTGGACGATCGATTCCAGCTCCTCGAGAGCCTTCTCGAAGGACAGTTCGCTCACGGGAACGGGCTTGGTGTCCGGCATTCTGTCTCCTTGGCCGCCTTGCGACGGCCAGTTCATCGGCTTTGGTCCACCCTTTCTACAGGTCCGCCGGCGAGTCGGCCAACCCCGGGCATCATTTGGGCGGCCGTTCGTTGAGTTCCGTCAGCATCGCCATGAAGTCCCGAAAGCGCTCCGCGCCGAGAACCGACCGGTAATCGGCCTCGATCCGCTTCTTCACGCGATTGGAATCGGCGAGCATCCGGCGGCCGGCAGCCGTGAAGACGATGCGCCTGGCGCGGCTGTCCTCGGGGTCGGGCTGCCGCTCGACGATCCCGTCGGCAACCAGGTCGTCGAGAAGCTGCTGCACGGCCTGCTTGCTCAATCCCATCCGCCGGACAAGGTCGGACTGGCGGATGCCCGACCTTCCGACATGCATGATGACATTGGCGCGCGCCTCCGCCGCCCACGGATGGCCCATGGCGACCAGACCGTCGTCGAGTTCCTGCTTCCAGCGCTGGGTCGCCTGCCACAGGCGCCAGCCGACATGGTCCAGCGCCTCGGGCCAGTCTTTTTCGTCAAGCTCCTTGACCAAATGTCCACCCCTCAGTATAGTCAAGGTGCTTGACTATATCGCAATCGACGCAAATCACCACCCCATCCATCAGGAGTGCACGATGCCTATCGTATCGGCCGATGCCGCACCGACGTTCGACATTCCGGGCGTCACCTTCACGGGCCTTGCCGCCCCCAGCCGTGGCGCCAGCGAAAACGCGGTCTGGCGCTTCGTCATGCAGCCCGGGACCCCTGCCAATCTCCACCGCCTGAGCCGCGAGGAAGTCCTCGTCGCCATTTCCGGCTCGGCTCGCGTTTCGATCGGCGGTGCGGAATCGGAATTCACTGCAGGCAGTGCCGTGATCGTCCCGCCGGATACGGAATTCGCCCTCTACAACCCGGGCGTCGAGCCTTTCGAAGCGGTCGCCGTACTTCCCGTCGGTGGCCAGGCCGTGATCGGCGATGCCAAGCCCTTCACGCCGCCCTGGGCCGAGTAATGCGGTCGCGGCCTCAGGCCTTCATCAGGGTGCCGACATGGGCGGCGACCGACATGGCGAGGCCCTCGAGGTTGTAGCCGCCCTCGAGGACGCTGACGATGCGCCCGCCGCAATGCCGGTCGGCCTGGCGCATCAGTTCCTCGGTCGCCCAGGCGAAATCCTCCTCGCGCAGGTTGAGCGAGGCGAGCGGGTCGCGCCAATGGGCGTCGAAGCCGGCCGAGATGACGATCAGGTCCGGCACGAAGGCGTTGATCACCGGCAACACCCGCGCGTTGAAGGCTTCCTCGAATTCGGCTCCGCCGGCACCAGCCGCCAGCGGCGTGTTGAAGATATTGCCGGCGCCGATCTCGGACTTGGCGCCGGTTCCCGGATAGAGCGGCATCT
>JAGRKY010000704.1 GCA_020442095.1 Bauldia sp. | reverse complement strand
TGGCGAGCCAGATGGCCCATGCCGAACTCGAGCGGACGACCGTCGACATCGCCGCCGGCAGCGCCGCCTCGGGCGCGGTCGGCCTCCGGGCGACCGGCCAGGTGGTCCGCTTCGACGGCTTCCTGACCCTCTACCAGGAAGGCCGCGACGACGATCAGGGCGACGATGACGATCGCCGACTGCCCCCAATGCGCGAGGGCGACAGCCTCGCCGAACGCGGCATCGCCGTCGAGCAGCATTTCACCGAGCCGCCGCCGCGCTACACCGAGGCGACGCTGATCAAGAAGATGGAGGAGCTCGGCATCGGCCGGCCGTCGACCTATACCTCGACGCTGTCGGTGCTGCGCGACCGCGACTATGTGCGGCTCGAGAAGCGCCAGCTCATCCCCGAGGACAAGGGCCGGCTGGTCACCGCTTTCCTGTCGAGCTTCTTCAAGCGCTACGTCGAATACGACTTCACCGCCGACCTCGAGGAGAAGCTCGACAAGATCTCCAACGGCGACATCTCCTGGAAGGACGTGCTGCGCGAGTTCTGGAAGCAGTTCTCCGCCGATGTCGGCGACACCAAGGACCTGCGGGTCTCGGAGGTGCTGGAGGCGCTGAACGAGCTGCTCGGGCCCCATATCTTTCCGCAGCGCGCCGATGGCGGCGATCCCCGCCAGTGCCCCTCCTGCGGCACCGGCCGGCTGTCCCTGAAGCTCGGCAAGTTCGGCGCTTTCATCGGCTGCTCGAACTACCCCGAATGCCGCTACACCCGCCAGCTCGCGGTCAACGGCGAGAACGGCAATGGCGGCGAGCTCGGCACCGATGGCGTGCGCGAGCTTGGCCAGGATCCGGAGACCGGCCTCGACGTCACCGTCCGCACCGGCCGCTTCGGCCCCTATCTCCAGCTCGGCGAGGCCGACGAGGAGAACAAGAAGCCGAAGCGGGCGAGCCTGCCCAAGGGCTGGGACGCGGCGACCATCGATCTCGAACGGGCGCTGGCGCTGCTCGCCCTGCCGCGCGAGGTCGGCTCCCATCCCGAGACCGGCACGATGATCACCGCCGGCATCGGCCGCTACGGGCCCTTCGTCCTCAACGACGGTACCTATGCCAATCTCGATTCGGTCGAGGAGGTCTTCTCCGTCGGCCTCAACCGCGCCGTGTCGCTGATCGCCGAGAAGAAGGCCGGCGGCGGTCGCGGCCGCGGGCGCGCCACGCCGAAGGCGCTGAAGACGCTCGGCGATCATCCAACCGCGGGCGGGCCGATCACCGTGCGCGATGGCCGGTACGGCCCTTACGTCAACCACGGCAAGATCAACGCGACGCTGCCGAAGGACGTCAAGCCGGACGAGGTGACGATGGACCAGGCGCTGGGACTGCTCGCCGCCAAGGCCGGCAAGGCGCCGGCCAGGAAGGCGCCCGCCAGCCGCAAGACGACGAAGACGGCGAAGTCCAAGACGGCGGCCAAGCCGAAGGCGACCAAGGCCAAGGCCACCAAGGCGAAGGCGGCGGCGCCCGACCAGGCCGCCGAGTAGGGCCGACCTTGGCGAAGAAACCGAGCGTCAGGACAACCGGAACGAAGCGGCCCTTTCCGACACGCGAAGAGATTCTCGCCTTCATCGCCGAGAACCCCGGCAATGCCGGCAAGCGTGAGATTTCGCGCGCCTTCGGCATCAAGGGTGCCGACCGGATTCCGCTGAAGGCGCTCCTCAAGGATCTGGCCGAGGACGGCGTCGTCGATAAGCGGCGCGGCAAGCTCAACCGCTCCGGCGACCTGCCGTCGGTGACCGTCCTGCAGGTCACCGGCCGGGATGCCGACGGCGAGCTCGTCGCCGAGCCCGCGGAATGGTTCGAGGAGCAGGGAGATGCGCCGCGAATCCTCGTCCTGCCGGAGCGCGGAAAGGCGAAGGGCGCGGCGGCCGGTGTCGGCGACCGCATCCTTGCCCGCCTGTCGAAGGAAGGCGCCGGCAGCGGCTTCGCCTACACGGCGCGGGTCATCAAGGTGCTGGCGGCGCGGCCGGCGACGGTGCTCGGCGTCTATCGCGAGGGACCGGGCGGTCCGCAGCTCGAACCGGTCGACCGCAAGCAGAAGGTGCTGCCGATCGATCCCGCCAGCGCCGGCGATATCAAGGAAGGCGACCTCGTCACCGTCACGGTCTCCCGCTCCGGCCGCTACGGACAGGACCGGGCGAAGATCGCCGAGGTCATCGGCTCGATGAAGAACGAGAAGGCGGTCAGCCTGATCGCGCTTCTTTCCCACGGTATCCCGCATGTCTTCCCGAAGGCCGTGCTGGATGAAGCCGAAGCGGTGAAACCGGCGACGCCGAAAGGGCGCGAGGACTGGCGCGACCTGCCGCNNATCGACCCGGCCGACGCCAAGGACCATGACGACGCGGTCTGCGCGATCGCCGACGACGATCCCGACAACAAGGGCGGCTTCATCGTCACCGTCGCCATCGCCGACGTCGCCACCTACGTGACGCCGGGCTCGGCCATGGATCGCGAGGCGCTGAAGCGCGGCAACTCGGTCTATTTCCCCGACCGTGTGGTGCCGATGCTGCCGGAGCGGATCTCCAACGACCTCTGCTCGCTCCGCGAGGGCGAGGACCGCCCTGCCCTGGCGGTCCGCATGGTTTTCACCGCGGACGGCCGCAAGCGCGGCCACAAGTTCCACCGGGTGATGATGCGCTCGGCCGCGAAGCTCTCCTACCCCGAGGCGCAGAAGGCCTTTGACGGCGAGGCGATCGACGTCGATGCCCGCGTCCGCGATGCGCTGAAGACGCTGTGGCAGGCCTATGAGGCGCTCCGCCGCGGCCGCGACGACCGCAGCCCGCTCGACCTCGACCTCCCCGAGCGCCGGCTGATCCTCGGCAAGGACGGTTCGATCGAGCGGGTCATCGTGCCCGAGCGCCTCGAATCGATGCGGCTGATCGAGGAATTCATGATCCAGGCGAATGTCGCTGCCGCCGAGGCGCTGGAGGCGAAGCGCTCGCCGCTCGTCTATCGCATCCACGACACGCCGTCGCTGGCCAAGCTCGAGGCGTTGCGCGACTTCCTCAAGTCGATCGACATGACCTTCCCGAAGAGCGGCAACCTGCGCCCGTCGCACTTCAACCAGATCCTCGCCCGGGCGCGTGGCAGCGAGCACGACCAGCTCCTCCAGGAGGTGGTCCTGCGCACCCAGTCGCAGGCCGAATACCATCCCGAGAATATCGGCCATTTCGGCCTCAACCTCCGGCGCTACGCCCATTTCACCTCGCCGATCCGCCGCTATGCGGACTTGCTGGTGCATCGTGCGCTGGTCGACGCCTTCCATCTCGAGCAGCCCGTGCCGAAGGCGAAGTTGCCTGCAACGTCCGGCCTATCGGATCGCGACCGCGACGATCTCGGGCAGATCAGCGAGGCGATCAGTGTCGCGGAACGGCGCGCCATGGAAGCCGAGCGTGACACGATAGACCGCTATGTCGCGGCGTGGCTGGCCGGCCGGGTCGGCGAAATATTCGAAACCCGCATAACCGGTGTGCAGAAGTTCGGCTTTTTCGCGACTATCGTCGGGCTTGGCGGCGATGGCCTCGTGCCGGTCTCGACGCTGGGCGCGGAACGTTTCGCCTATGACGAGAAGGCGCAGGTACTCGAAGGACAGGAGAGCGGCACACGCTATGCCGTAGGCGACCGGCTGAGGCTGCGCCTTGCCGAGGCAAACCCGCTGACCGGCGCGCTGAAGTTCGAGCCGGAGAAGGGGGCCGGCTCACCGATAGAACCGCGCGGCAAGCCGCTGCCGCTCAAGCGCAAGGGGCAGCATCTTGCGGGAAGGCGAGGCCGGCCGCCCAACATCCGGCATCAGGGCAGGCGACGCTGAAACGCATCGGGCGATTTGCTCTGATATGTTATCAAGCGCCAAATCGAGGAGAACGATGCCATGAACCGCCCGATGCCGCGCCAGCCCTTTCCCGATCTCGACCTACCGACGCTCGACGGAGAACGCTTCGTCCTGAGCGAGAGCAATCCGGACTGGTACACGATGCTGGTCTGCTACCGTGGCCTTCACTGCCCGATCTGCAAGGATCAGCTCACGAATCTCCAGGACCGGCTGGACAAGTTCGCCGAGCTGGGCATCGAAGCCATCGCGATCAGCATGGACAGCCAGGAGCGTGCGGGCAAGGCCAGAGAGAAATGGGGGCTGGACCGGCTCCGGATTGCCTATGGCATGAGTGAGGCGCAGGCGCGATCAGCCGGCCTTTACATATCGAGCGCCCGCACCGAGCAGGAGCCGGAGCGGTTTTCCGAGCCGGGCCTGTTCCTTGTGGAGCCGGACCTGACGCTCTATTTCGCCAGCATCCAGACGGCGCCGTTCACCAGGCCGCCCTTCGACGAGCTGCTCGGGCCTCTCCATTACGTGAAGGAACACGGCTACCCCGCGCGGGGCGAACTGGCCGAACAGGCCGGATAACCGTCAGCTCAGCCGGTCGATATCCTCTTCCTTCAGCGTGCCGGGCACGATGAAGACCGGGCAGGGCAGCTGCCCGGCGTGGGATCCGGCGAAATGGCTGACCAGGGGCCCCGGGCCACCCTCCTTTGCCGCGCCCAGCACCAGGGCCGAGACTTCGGGATGTTGGGTGAGATATTCGCGGACGACCTTTTCCCCTTCGCCGTGGCGGACCGAGATGATCGGCATCTTCCCGCTCTCGGAAAACAGGCTGCCGGCAGCCGATGTCACCAGCGTTTCCGCGCGGGCGCGGGCTTCGTCCTCAATCGTCGCCTGAACCCCTGCGAAGGCATTGAATTCCTGAGGCGGAACCAGCGCGAGAAGATGTAACGACCCCTCCGTCCTCGCCGCACGGCGCGAGGCGAAGCGCAAGGCGACGAGTGCCTCTTCGGTCTCGTCGATGATTACAAGATAGACGCGCATGCGTTTCTCCCCGCGCGCACGTATCATCTACATTCGAATTTCACGCAAGCGGGTTGCTCCGGGCGCACAATTTGGCCAAGGACAGTGCAAGTCCAGCCTAGCTCCAGAGGAGCCGAACCAAACCCATGCCTATCGAAATCAAGATGCCCGCCCTTTCGCCGACCATGGAGCACGGGAAGCTTGCGAAATGGCTGGTGA
>JAGRKY010000703.1 GCA_020442095.1 Bauldia sp. | reverse complement strand
ACATGGCGCCCGGGCGCGACTCGAAATGGGTGATGCTGAACAGCTTGTCGCCAACCGGAAGCAGCGAGGTGAAGTCGGCATCGACCGAGATATGCGTCGAGCCGTCGGGGCTCTTGACCGGGTTGCCGTTCTCGTCGACCAGCATGCCGAAGACCGCATCGCCGAAGGTGTCGCCGCTGCGGGCGAGGAGCGAGAAGCCGATCGGATGGGTCTGGCCGTTGATCTCGACGCCGCTCGAGGCAAGGACTTCGCGCTTCTGGGCGTCGTCGGCCGCAAACGGAACGGGGGTGAACTTGACCTCGCCGGCAAGGGCGCCCGAGCCCGCCAGAACCAGGGCAGTCGTCGCCAGCAGCGATTTGGTGGTGATTCTCATGATGTGACCTCTCTTGAAACAGTCGCCCCACGGCGTCCGGGAGGGGAAACGAGGACGCCAATGCGTGGAAACCGGCGTCGTTGACGGCGCCGGCTTTGCGACCATTTCAAATTCGTTTGAAGCTTTGTTGACAGCGCTGTGACTGTCTCAGTCTTCCTCGCCGCCAATGTCGACCGGGACCACCGGCCCGCGCTTCGGCACGATGAAAGGCAGGACGATCGCGATCCCTGCGAAGCGCGCGAACTGGTGCGCGGCTACGAAGGCGGTATCCATGTGGAGGGCGAGCGACAGCGACATCATCGCGTCGAGGCCGCCCGGCGCGTAGGCGACGATCGCCTGATCGATCGGGACGCCGATGATCTCGGCGATGGCGATGGCCATCAAAGCCGCGATCGTCGTCGCGACCAGGAAGGCACCGACCGACGCGACGAGAATGCCCGCGACGAATCGCAGCGTGGTTCCGGCGAATCGGCTGCCGACCAGGGCGCCAAGCAGGATGAAGGCGATGACCACCAGCGGTGTCGGCAGCGCCCCGGTGACCAGGCCGCTGCCGTGGAGGAAGGCGCTTGCCAGGAAGCTGCCGGTCAGCAGGCCCGCCGGCACGCCAAGTCGCCGGAACAGCAGGCCGACCACCGCGGCGCCGAGGATCATCAAGACGATATGGGCAAGCGGCGCCCCGGGCAGGATTACCGGCGCGGGCGGATTGGGCTCGACCGCGACGATCAGCCCCGGCAGGACCGCGACCAGCAGGAAGATGCGGATGCTCTGGCTCGCGGCGACCTTACGCATGTCTGCGCTGGTCTCGGAGGCGAGCGCCAGCACGAAGGAGAGCGCGCCCGGAACGGCGGAGAAGAAGGCCGTGTCCCGGTCCCAGCCGGCGACCCGCACCAGGAATACCCGGACCGCGACGATACAGGCCGCCACCGTGGTCGCCAGCCCTAAAAGGCTCAACGGCCAGGCGAGC
The DNA here is from genome assembly GCA_020442095.1 of Bauldia sp. The sequence continues at coordinate 1,750 of JAGRKY010000703.1, read as the reverse complement.
GCACCGTTCAACAATTCCGGCGTCACGCCCGAACCGAGCGCCGTTCCGATCAGCAAGAAGGCGAGCTCGACGATGGGCAGCGGCAGCCGCGTGTCCCAGCCCGCGAGCGACGCCGCCGTCACCGCGACCATCGCGCCCGAAAGCCATGAGGCGGGCATCCCGGCAAGCGTCGCGAGGCCGCCGCCAAGAGCGGCGACCAGCATCGTTCCGGCGAGGCGCAGTCGCGGGTCCAAACGTTATCTCCGTGGCGGGCAATCACAGTGCGGCGGGTATGTCGTGTCCGGCCCGCCAACGTGAGTCGATACAGCGCGCCGTCGCAGACACCCTAGCACCCTATCGGACGATGATCACATATCGCCGACACTCGCCCCGGACCGCGCGGATGCGGAGCAGGCGCTGCAGGTGGCGCCGCGTGCCGGTGCGGAGGATGGCCCCGCCCGCCACCCTTGACCGGCCGGTCGCCCTAGTAGCCGGCGTCCCGATCGACGAGATTCCGAAGCGGCAGCCCCGCCTCGAAGGCGGCGATCTGGTCGAGGATCTGGGTGACCAGCTCGGCCGGGTCGCTGAAGGCCGCGACATGTGGGGTGATCACCACATTGTCGAGCCCCCATAGCGGACTTGCGGGATCGAGCGGTTCGGTCTCGAAGACGTCGAGGCTCGCGCCAGCGATCACCCCGCGCTCGATCGCGGCGACGATATCGGCCTCGATCTGGAGGCCGCCGCGCCCGGCATTGATCAGGATCGGGCCACCGAGCGGACCGTTCCGCGCCAGCTTCCCGAAGAGCGCCATCGACAGGATGCCGCGCGTCGCCGGGGTGAGCGGCAGCAGGCAGACGAGGATGTCGGTCCGCGCGAGGAACCCGTCGAGCCCCTCCTCGCCGGAATGGCATGCGATGCCCGGCAGGTCCTTCGGCGTCCGGCTCCAGCCCGCGATTCTGAAGCCGAGATCGGCGAGCACCTTCGCCGCCGCCTGGCCGAGCACCCCCATCCCCATGATCCCGACCCGGACGTCCGACGCCGCGGGCTGGGGAAGCTCCTGCCAGTGCCGCGCGCGCTGTTGCCGCTGGTAGGCAAGTTGCTGGCGATGATGAAGCAGCACCTGCAGCACGACCCATTCGGTCATCCGCGCGGTCAGGTCGTCACTGACGATCCGCACCACCGGCACGTCGGGGAGGTCGTCGTGGAAGATGATGCCCTCGACACCGGCGCCGAGCGACAGGATCAGCCGGAGGTTCGGCAGTCCCCTGAGCGAATCCTCGTCCGGCCGCCACGCCATGACATAGCCGACGGCGGCGGGATCCGGCACGTCCGGCCAGATGAAGACCGGCCGGTCCGGATCGATCGCGCGGGCCGCTTCGGCCCACAGCTCCGGAGGCCAGTTACCGGAAGAGACGAGGATGGCGTTGGCAGTCATGACCGTGCACGGCGTTGTCGAACGGGCCCTTTCTACACGCCGGTCGGCGACAGACCAGCCCGAATCGGATCGCGCTCCGCGGCGGCAGTTCGACTACTGCGAGACCACACCCTCCGGCGCCGCGGTGATGTCGAAGGCGGCGGCCATCAGGGCGCGGGTATAGTCGGTCTCGGGATGCTCGAAGACCTTGGCCGAAGGCCCGTGCTCGACAACCTTGCCGGCGCGCATCACGACGATGTCGTTGGCCAGCGCCTTCACCACCTTGAGGTCGTGGCTGATGAACAGGTAGGCGAGGTTGTGGCGGCGCTGGAGGTCGCGCAGCAGGTCGACGACCTG
>JAGRKY010000702.1 GCA_020442095.1 Bauldia sp. | reverse complement strand
GCTGACCCCGCGCTCGCTGCCGGAGATCGGCCGGCGCTTCGGCGGACGCGACCACACGACCGTGCTCCACGCGGTGCGCAAGATCGAGGGGCTGATCGAAGGCGACAAAACGCTCGCCGACGAGATCGAGCTGCTCAAGCAGATGATCGACGAATAGTCGGCGATCTGCCCTGAATCCGATGGTCCATCGCCCGATTTTGGCGGTGGACCATCGCTTTCAAGCCCTTGCGCTTTGAGGCCCGGCAGGCCAATTTCGGAAATCGTTCTGGCGCCTGGCGCCGGTCTGTCATTCCCGCCCGAAAAGCCGGGTCTCCGATAAGGGTCTCCGATCATGCGCGCGACCGTCGAGCGATCGCATCTCCTCAAGTCCCTCAATCACGTCCATCGCGTCGTCGAGCGGCGAAACACGATTCCGATCCTCGCCAATGTCCTGCTCAGCGCCGATGGCGGGCTGACGCTGAAGGCGACCGACCTCGACCTGGAAGTGACCGAGACGGTGCCCGCTGAGGTCGGCCAGGGCGGCGCGACGACTGTTCCCGCCCACATCCTCTACGACATCGTCCGCAAGCTCCCCGACGGCGCCGAGGTGTCGCTCGATACCGGCGACGGCTCGCGGCTCGAGGTCAAGGCCGGCCGTTCGCGCTTCGCCTTGCAGGTGCTCCCCGAGGCCGATTTCCCGGACCTCACCGCCGGCGACTTCCCGACCCGCTTCACCCTGCCGGCGAGCTTGATGAAGATGCTCATCGACCGGACCCAGTTCGCCATCTCCACCGAGGAGACGCGCTACTATCTCAACGGCATCTATCTTCATGTCGTCACCGTCGACGGCAAGCCGATGCTGCGCGCCGTCGCCACCGACGGCCACCGCCTCGCCCAGGCGCAGATCGAGGCACCGGCCGGCGCCGAGGGCATGGCCGGGGTGATCGTGCCGCGCAAGACGGTCGGCGAGCTCCAGAAGCTGGTCGAGGAGCCGGATAGCGAGCTCGTCGTCGAGATCTCGGAGACCAAGATCCGCGCCACCCTCGGCAGCGTCGTCCTCACCTCCAAGCTGATCGACGGCACCTTCCCGGACTATGTCCGGGTCATCCCGCAGGGCAACGACAAGGTGCTCAAGGTCGACAAGGGCACCTTCGCCGGCGCCGTCGACCGGGTCTCGACCGTGTCGAGCGAGCGCGGCCGCGCGGTCAAGCTGGCGCTCTCCGACGGCAAGCTGGAGCTCTCGGTCAACAACCCGGATTCGGGCAGCGCCAGCGAGGAGATCGCGGTCGACTATCCGGCGGACCCGATCGAGATCGGCTTCAACTCCAAATACCTCCTCGACGTCGCGAGCCAGCTCGAGAGCGAGACGGCGGAGTTCCGCTTCGCCGATCCGGGCTCGCCGACCCTGATCCAGGACGACGAGTCGGGCAGCACCCTCTACGTCCTGATGCCGATGCGGGTGTGACCCGGTTTCTGAGCGACCGGACCGACGCGACGGACTCCTTCTTCCGCGCCTTCAAGGCCGATACGGGAGTTGCCGCCGAGGATTATCTCGTCGTCGCGCTCGGGCATGACGAGATGACGAGCGACGAAGGCCTCCAGCTTGTCCGGCTCGGCATCACGCGCGCGACCGCCGCTCCGGCAAGCGACTTCGGCGAGGCGGTTCCCCTGCCGAAGGTCGGCGACCACGCGATCCTCCTCGACGGCCGCGACAACCCGCGCTGCGTCTGGCAGACGACCGAGGTCGTGACGAAGCCATTCGCCTCCGTCGACGACGCCTTCGCTCATGATGCGGGAGCGCTCGCGGGGCGGGACTCCTGGCTCGCGGAAAAACGCGACCTCTTCGCCCGCCGTGCCGAGGCGGAAGGCTCCGCCTTCGATGACGAGACCGAGATGGTCTTCCTCCGCTTCCGCATCGTCTGGCCGCGGCTCTTTGCCGACAGGCCGCCGGGGGGTGGCAACGTGTTTTCCGTCGTTGCGAACGAGATTGCCGGGGACAGGTCTACGGATGGCGGACAGCCGGACGACACCTGATCCGGTGACATCATGATCAGCGGACGAAGCTCCTCCTGAAGTCCCTCGGCGTCATCCCCTTCGCCGCGCGGAACTGGCGATTGAAGTTGGCGAGGTTTGCGTAGCCGACCGCCTCGGCGACATGGGCGATCGGCCGCTCCGTATTGACCAGGAGGGCGCAGGCCTGGCCGATGCGGAGTTCCGCCACATAGGCGGTGACGGTCAGGCTGGTATGGCGGCGAAACAGGCGATGGAAGCCGGACGGGCTCAGCGCCGCGATCCCGGCGAGCGCCGCCACCGAAATCGGCTCGCGATAGTGGGCATGGATATGGTCGAGCACCCGTTCGATGCGCGGCTGGTCGGGCGAGGCGACCGACAGGCGGTCTGATCCCGGCCCGGCGATCGGCGCGCGATCCGAATCCGTCGCAAGCACCGCCAGCACTTCCATCAGCCGCAGCAACCGGTCGGCAGGCTCCCGCCCGGGTATCGACTCGATGATCGGCCGGACCGCCATCGCCTTGTCGGCCGAAAAGGCGACGCCACGACGGGCCTCGGCGAGGAGCGACCGGAGGCCACGCATCTCGGCGAGCTGGTCGGTGATCCCTGCCGCCCATGCTTCGGTGAACCACATCACCACCGCGTGGTGGGGTCGGGCGCCGTCGATCGCCTCGGCCGAGCACCAGGTGTGCGGCAGATTGGGGCCGAGCAGGGCGAGGTCCCCGTCGTCGTAGCTCGCGATGGAATCGCCGATGAAGCGCTGGCCGCGGCTGTTGAGCGTCAGCGTCAGTTCGTATTCCGGGTGATAGTGCCACTCGAAGGGGATGCCGTCGGCAAGCCGCCGGTCGAGCAGCGCCCAGGACGCCCCCTCAGGAACCGTGACCTTCTCGAACAGCGGTCGCAAGGCAGTCGCTTCTCCGGAACCGACGCTTGACGCGCCTTGGATCGGGCATCAGACGCCATTCCAGTACCAGTTTTTGATGCGACACGCCAACACGCGCCCCGAAAGTCAGGCACACTCCAGGATGGGATGAACAATCGGCCCGCGCGAGAAAGCGGGACCTTGCCTATCGGGAGGAACAGGATATGCACGCAGCCAATGTCGAGATGGATCGCGACGTCTCCGACCAGATCGTCGCCTTCAAGCGGAGCCTCGCCCCGCGCCGCGACGAACTGAAGCGCGCCTTCGGCGAGGTCCGCGACCATATCGCCCGCGCCGCCGACAGGATCCAGACGGATCAGGCGGCCGGCCGTTCGGTCATCCCCGAGGTCGCCTATGCCGATATCGCCGCCGGCACCGTCGACGACGCGACCCGCGCCGCGATCCGCGCGACCGGCTGCGCCATCGTCCGCGGCGTCTACCCGGAAGCCACCGCCAACGGCTGGTTCGCCGAGCTCTGCGACTATCTCGACACCAACCATTACGAGGAGCGCGAGGTCGAGAAGCGCAGCCTCGACAAGTATTTCTCGGCGCTGAAGGCCGGCCGCCCGCAGGTCTTCAACGTCTACTGGTCGAAGCCGCAGGTGAATGCCCGCCAGGGCGAGAGCCTCGCCGCGACCCGCTCCTTCCTCGACCGGCTGTGGAAATACGAAGGCGCTTTCGACCCCGACCTCCAGGTCACCTATGCCGATCGCGTCCGCCGCCGCCAGCCGGGCGACACCACCCTCGGGCTGTCGCCGCACATGGATGCCGGCACGGTCGAGCGCTGGATCGATCCCGGATACCAGCGCGTCTACGGCAACGTCTTCGCCGGCGACTGGCGCGGCTATGATCCCTTCGACGGCACCCACCGGCTCGAGACCCGCGAGATTCCGTCGCCGGCCGTCGCCAGCGTCTTCCGCACCTGGCAGGGCTGGACCGCGCTGACCCGCCAGGGGCCGAATGACGGGACGCTGCAGCTCGTCCCGGTCGCCGAGGGCATCTCCTACGTGCTGCTCCGCGCCCTGCAGGACGATGTCGCCGAGGACGACCTTTGCGGCGCCGCGCCCGGCCGGGCGCTCGGTGTCAGCGCCCGGTGGCACCCGGAGATGCTCGGCTGCCTGGTCTCGATCCCCGAGGTCAATCCCGGCGATACGGTGTGGTGGCACACCGACGTCTGCCATGCCGTCGCCAACGAGCATAACGGCAAGGACTACGCCAGCGTCATCTACATCGGCT
>JAGRKY010000005.1 GCA_020442095.1 Bauldia sp. | reverse complement strand
CTTGCCGAGCTGGGTGATGTCCTGGACGCCGAGCGCCGACACCAGCGCCGAATCCTTGATCATCGCGACGAAGTCGTTGCCGAGTGGCGGCAGCACGGTCCTGACCGCCTGCGGCAGGATGATGAAGCGCATCGTCTGCCGCCGCTTCAGGCCGAGTGATTCCGCCGCCTCGATCTGGCCCTGCGGCACCGACTCGATGCCGGCGCGGAAGATCTCGGCGAGGAAGGCGGAATAGCTGACCATCAGCGCGAAGATCGCCCGCCATTCCATGCTGAAGTTCCGGACGCTCATCGCCGGGAACCAGCCGCCCGCGATCGGCCCGGCGAAGAGCCAGTTCCACGCCGCGACGATCTGCGGCGCGCCGACGAAGGCGACATAGAAGAGCAGCACCAGCACCGGCACGCCGCGCACCACCTCGATGTAGAAGGTCGCGATCTCGCGCAGCGCCCGGCGCCGCGACAGGCGGCCGAGCGCGACGATCAGGCCGAGCGCGATGGCAAGCGCGAAGGCGACGAAGGAGACCCACAACGTCACGAAGACGCCCTTCCGCAGCGCCCTGAAGATCGTCGCATAGTCGCCGTCGGCGGTGATCAGCCAGGCGAAGAGGATGGCGAGGAGGATGATCGCGAGCAGCCAGTAGGGGATCTCCCGGCGGGGCTTCCGCCCGGGACCGCCGCCTACAGACACCGCCCCCGCCCCCTCTCCTCCCTTGTGGGGGAGATAGCGAGGCTTCGGCCGGCGCAGCCGGTCGATAGCGAAGCTGGAGAGGGGTATACCGCCCCTCGCCGCCGCATACCCCTCTCCCGGATTTCCAACACCGGTTCGCTGACGCAAACCGGGAAAATCCGGCCTCCCCCACAAGGGGGGAGGCGAAGGCCCCCGCTTTGCTGCGGTGTCACCCGAACCTCACTGCTTGTTCTGGTAGTCGAAGAACCATTTCTTGTTCAGCGCCTCGAGCGTCCCGTCCTCCTTCATCGCGGCGAGCGCCGCGTTGACCGGCGCGACGAGGTCGGAACCCGGCGTGAAGATGAAGCCGAAGGCTTCGGTGCCAAGCGGCCCGCCGACGATCTTGAAGGAATTCGGCGAGGCGCCCATATAGCCGGCCGCACTCGTCGCATCCATCAGCACGAGGTCGACGTCACCCGATTTCAGCGCCTGGACCGAGGCGCCGAAGGTCTCGAACAGCTTGATCCGCGGGTTGTCCTCCTTGCCGTCGAGGACCTCGTAGACGGCGGTGTAGAAATTCGTCGTCCCGGCCTGGGCGCCGACCAGCAGCTCCTCGTCCGCGGCGAAGGATTGGGCGTCGGTGAAGCGGTCCTCGTCGGCGCGAACCAGCATGAACTGCTCGGAGATCATGTAGGGCACGGAGAAGTCGACTTGATCCTTCCGCTCGTCGGTGATGGTGATGCCGTCCATGCCGATGTCGAACTGCCCTTCCCTCACCGCCTGGATCATCGTGTCCCAGCTCGACAGGTTCCATTCGACCTTCATGTTGAGGCGTTTGGCGATCTCGTTGACCGCGTCATATTCCCAGCCGATCCCCTCGCCGCTCTCCGGGTCGGCGAAATTGAGCGGCGTATAGGCATTCTCGGTCACCGCCTTGACGACCCGGCCATCGAGGTCGGGCAGGTCGCCGGCAAGGACAGCGGTTGCGGACAGCACAAGCGCCGCGGCGGCGATCAGGCTCGGGGCTCGGAACATGGCGACAACTCCTGCAAACGGGATTGGCAGATGGGATTGGCGGCAAGTCTATCCGCGCTTGGCCGACGGGAGAAGCCGTGCCGGCGGCAGCCGACTTGCTTATGTCTGACAGAACCCCGAGGATACCCGGCAAACACCGATTGGCTGGGCGACATTCCGGGGAGGCGAATGATGCTGACGGCACGAACCTGCGGCGGTGTCTGCACCGCGCTGCTTCTTCTGGCCTTGCCTGCGCCCGCGATGGCGGGCGAGGTCACCCGCGCGATGGTCGACGCCGCGATCCCGAAGATCGAGGCCTATATCGAGAAGAATGTCGCGGCCGGCGAAGTGCCGGGCCTCGCGGTTTCGATCGTCTTCGACGGCGAGGTCGTCTACGCCGGCGGCTTCGGCCTGCGCGAGGAGGGCAAGCCCGACCGCGTCGACGCCGGGACGGTGTTCCAGATCGCGTCGCTCTCGAAGCCGATCGCCTCGACCGTCGTCGCCGGACTCGTCGGCGACGGGATCGTCGACTGGAACAGCCGGATCGCCGACATCGATCCCGGCTTCCAGCTTTTCGAGGCCTACCCGACCGAACAGGTCACGCTCCGCGACCTCTTCTCGCATCGAAGCGGCCTCCCCGGCCTTGCCGGCACGGAGCTCGAGGCGCTCGGCTATGACCGGGACACGATCCTCCATCGCCTGCGGCTTGTCCGGCCGTCGTCGAGCTTCCGCTCGGGCTACTCCTACAGCAACTTCGGGCTGACCGAGGGCGGCGTCGCGGCGGCGAAGGCGGCCGGCACGACCTGGGAGGAGGTTTCCGACCAGTTCTACCAACGCCTCGGAATGGAAAACACGAGCTCCCGCTACGCCGACTTCCTGGCCGAGGCGGACCGGGCGACGCTCCATGTCCGCTATCAGGACAAGTGGCAGGCCCTGGCGAAACGCTTGCCCGACCCGCAGGCCCCGGCCGGCGGTGTCAGCTCCACTGTCGTCGACCTCGCCAACTGGATGCTGCTGCAACTCGACGATGGCAAGTTCGGCGGCGAGCAAGTCGTCGCGCCCGACGCGCTTGCCGCCACCCATAAGCCGGTCTTCCCGCAAGGCACCCACCCGATCTACCACGCGCCGGCCTCCTATGCGCTCGGCTGGGGCGTGATCTACGGCGACCGCGGCGAGATGTGGACCCATGCCGGGGCGTTCAGCAATGGCGCCCGCACGGTGGCGACACTGCTTCCGGCGGATCGCCTCGGGATCGTCGTGCTTGCCAATGCCTTTCCGACCGGCATGCCGGAAGCCGTCGCCAACACCTTCATCGACATGGTCTTCGACGGAGAGTCGACCCGCGACTGGCTCGGCGAATGGAACGGGCTCTACAGCTCGATGTTCGATCCGGTCAACGCGGCGCAGAAGGCGAAATTCGCGAACCCGCCGTCGCCGCATTCGGAACCGCTTGCCGCCGCGGCCTATATCGGCACCTACGCCAACCCGTATATCGGCGAGGCGGTCGTCGCAGAACAGGACGGCGCGCTGAATGTCCGGCTCGGCCCCGACGGCGTGAAGTCCCTCCCCCTGACGCCCTTCGACCGCGACCTCTTCGTCTACTACCCGATGCCGGAAGCGCCCGACGTGCCGATGGGCGTCAGCTTCGACATCGGCGCGGACGGCAAGGCGACCCAGGTCACGTTCGAAGACCTGGAAGACGCCGGCTTCGGAACGCTGCCGCGCGTGGCGGAATGAAGGATACGGTTTCGTCGCGCCATCGGCGACGGCGGCGCCATCCGGCGCCGCTGGCGGCGGTCAGGCGTCGGCGGTGTTGCCCCCGGCAATCGCCGTGCTCGATCGCAACCCTGCGGCCATCTGCCGCCGCAGCTCGCGGAAGGAAATCAGCCGGCGGCTGGCCTCGTCCCACAGCGCCAGCCGAACGCAGGTGAAGCTTTGCCAGAAGGTCAGGCGGCCGAGGTCGCGGAGTTCCGGATGGCTGCGCATCACTTCCGGCAGCCGGTAATAGGGAATCCGGCTTGCGAGGTGGTGGACGTGATGGATACCGATATTGGCGCTGAACCAGCGCAGCACGGCGGGAAGATCGTAATGCGAGCTTCCGTACAGCGCCGCTTCGGAATGGTTCCAGCCGCCGGCATCTTCCCAATGCGTCTCCTCGAACTGGTGCTGGACGAAGAAGAGCCACACGCCGATTGTCGCAGCGATCAGAACAATCGGCAGTTGGATGATCAGGAACGGCCCGACGCCGATCAGCCACATAAGCCCGGCCGCCAGAGCGACGATCGCGGCATTGGTCGCCATCGTGCTGACCCAGGGGCTCCAGCCGGCTCGCATCAGTCCAATCGGTAGCCTCTGCTCGAGAAGAAACAGATAGCTTGGACCGAGGCCGAAGAGCACTGCCGGGTGGCGGCTCAGCCAATATCCGAACCGTCCCCATCGTCCGCGCTTGAGATATTCCTCGACGGTCAGCGTAGTCACGTCGCCGACCCCGCGCCCGTCCAGATTGCCGGCGGTTGCATGATGGGTGGCATGGCGCCGCCGCCAGTAGTCGTAAGGCGTGAAAGTCAGGACGCCAATGACGCGGCCGACCCAGTCGTTGGTGGCGCGACGCCGGAAGAAGGAGTCGTGGCCGCAGTCGTGCTGAATCAGGAACAGGCGGACAAGGAAGCCCGCCGCCGGAAGCGCCAGCAACAACGTAAGCCAGACGCCGACGAACTGGAGAGCCGCCCACATCGTCGCCCATAGCAGGACGAAGGGGACGGCGGTGATGACGATTTCGATGATGCTGCGAAGCGGGCTCGGCTCCCGGCAACGGGAAAGGGTTTGCCTCAGCGCGCGCTCGTCTACGGTTCTCGCGATCAAGTCCAGGGAGCTCCTCTCAGGACGGCATCACATTCCAACCGGGCCGAATGGCCCGGTCGCCTACCGCTGTCAGGAAGCAACCTTGCGGGTGAGCGGATAGTCCGGGTCGTCGTAGAGCCGGCGAATCTCGCCGCGGTCGAATCGTGTTTCGTCGACCTGAAGCGTCGTGAACCCGGCCGCGGATCCGATGTCCTCTATGGCAAAGGAAATCGCCTCGGCGGCCGTCGGAAACCGCCGGTACACCATCTTCCGGCTCGAATTCGCGCCGCCATTGTAGAAGAGTTCCGCCGGGGAAGAAAAATCGAGGACTGTCTGCATCTTTGTGGTGTTCTGGATCGATCCGGGAGCCTTGAAAAGCCCTCGTTCAGACCGGTGCCTTTAGCGTGTTCAACTGGTCTTCCGCGGCGACGCGCTCGTTCCGTTCGAGCGTGCTCTTGATGCGATAAAGCAATTGCCCTTCCTCTTCGGGAAGGAGCCGCACGATTTCATATTCTCCCGGCACCGAAGCACCCCGAATTCGATTTTGGAATTTTACTTTTTGTCCGACGGAAAATTTGTGGTTTTGCATGGAATACATATAGAGTTCGCCGAAATACTTACAAGCGCATTCGAATAAATCGACGGTGCACCTGTGTCGCAGTCCGGGTCGCGGGCGCGCATCCCTGGCTCAGATCAGGCCGACCCAGCGCCGCGCCAGCGCCATCCCGAGGGCGTCCGCGCCGGCGCCATGGCGTTCCGCCTCCCCGGCGTGACGCCCGGCCCAGTCCGGGGCGAAGGCGGCGATCTCCGTGGCGAAGGCGTCGTTCCACTCCGACACCACCGTCCGGTCGGCCTCGAAGTGGAACTGGATGCCATAGACCGCCCGACCGACGCGGAAGGCCTGGATGGCGGTCCGGTCGCTCGAGGCGAGATGCACCGCGCCGGGCGGCAGGGAGAAGGTGTCGGTGTGCCAGTGGAAGATCGGCGTTGGCGCCTCGAGCACGGCCATCACCGGGTCCTGCCGTCCCGCCTCGGTCGGCGCTACCGGGTGCCAGCCGAATTCGAGCGGCCGGCCGAGGATGTTCTCGGCGCCATAGCCCCGCGCGACGATCTGGGCGCCGAGGCAGATGCCGAGCACCGCCTTGCCGGCATCGCCGAAGCGGCGGCCGAGCCCGGCAAGCGCCGGGAGATAGGGATAGTCCTCGTCGTCGAGCGCCGTCTGCTCGCCGCCGAGGATGACCAGCCCGTCATAGCCCGCGTCGGTCGCGGGCAGCGGCTCGCCGTCGAAGGCGCGCACGAGATGCACGTCGGCGCCGCCCTCGTCGAGGGCGCGGCTCAGCTGGCCGAGCGGGGTCGAACGGTAGTTCTCGATAACCAGGACACGCATCGGCGGGACATCCGTCGGGGAGACGCGGGGCAGTCGGGACTGTTAGCATGCCGGCTGGCGTGAAGGGAGCAACGCGACACGATGTGGCTGGGCGAAGCGAAGACGCCTGAGGGCATGCGCCTCTACGCGATCGGCGACGTCCACGGCTGCGACGGGCTGCTCGCCGAGGCCCATGCGGCGATTGCGTCCGATCTCGCCGCGAGCCCGGTTGCCGATCATCGCATCATCCATGTCGGCGATTACGTCGATCGCGGCCCGGATTCGGCCGGGGTCGTGGCGCGCCTCGCGGCGTTTGCCGGGCGCGATTCCCGCGTCGTCTGCCTGATCGGCAACCACGACCGGATGCTCCTCGACTTCCTGACCGACCCACATGACGCCGGGCCGCTGTGGCTGATGAATGGCGGCGACGCGACGCTGAGGAGCTACGGCCTCGACGCCGCGAAGTCCGAACCGTGGCACCGCCTGCGGGAGCTGGCCGACCGTTTCGCCGAAGCGCTGCCGCTTGCGGACCGCGCGTTTCTCGAGGCGCTGCCGTTCCATCGCCAGTTCGGCGACTTCTTCTTCTGCCACGCGGGAATTCGTCCGGGCGTGCCGCTCGACGCGCAATCCGAAGAGGACCTGATCTGGATCCGCGAACCCTTCCTCCTCGATCCCGCCGACCACGGCGTCGTCGTCGTCCACGGCCACACGCCGCGCGCCATCCCCGAGATCATGCCGAACCGCATCGGCATCGACACCGGCGCGGTCTTCGGCGGACCGCTGACCGTCCTTGCCCTCGAAGGGACCGGCTACCGCTTCCTGTAGAACGACAAGAGGCGCGCCCGGCCAGGAGCGCGCCTCGTCGCATTGATGCCGGCCCGAGGGCCGCGAAGGATCAGTCCTTCGGCTGCGGCACGATCCGGATATAGGGCTTCGGCTCCTTCCAGCCCTCCGGCCAGAGCTTCTTGGCCTCGTCATTCGGAACCGAGCCGCCGATGATGACGTCTTCGCCGTTCTTCCAATTGGCCGGAGTCGCCACCTTGAACTTGGCGGTGAGCTGGATCGAATCGATCACGCGGAGGATCTCGTCGAAGTTCCGGCCTGTCGACATCGGGTAGATCATCATCAGCTTGATCTTCTTGTCGGGACCGATGACGTAGACGGTGCGAACCGTCTGGTTGTCCGCGGCGGTGCGGCCTACGGAGGAATCTCCGGCTTCCGCCGGCAGCATGTCGTAGAGCTTCGACACCTTCAGCTCCGGATCGCCGATCATCGGGAAGTTCGGCGCGGTGCCTTGCGTCTCCTCGATGTCCTTGGCCCAGCCGGCATGGTTGCCGACAGGATCGACGCTCAGGCCGATGAGCTTGACGTTGCGCTTGTCGAAATCCGGCTTCAGCTTCGCCGCCGCGCCGAGCTCGGTGGTGCAGACCGGCGTGTAGTCCTTGGGGTGGGAGAAGAGGATACCCCAGGAATCGCCGAGCCACTCATGGAAGCGGATCGGTCCCTCGGTCGTCTCGGCCTCGAAATCGGGGGCGGTGTCGCCAATGCGTAAAGACATTTCAACTGGTCCTCTGGAACGGATGGGAGGCAAACGGGAGTCGTTGCGGACCGGATTTAGGCGTCGCGACATTCGCCTTCAAGCGAGGAAAATGCCGCAGATCCGCCATGTGTGGAACGCGCCGCGCGTGTTGGCGCGCGTCGGCGGATTCTCATTCCAATCGCGGTCTCCGGCCGTCCGGCAAGGCCGGATTCAGGCCGCGGCGGAGGGAACCGAGATGTTGTCGAGAGAGGAGACAATGTGCTCGGCGAGCGCGTCGATGATCGGCGTCGACTGCCGGTTCCACGACCGGACGATGCCGATCTCGCACATCGGCAGGCGGGGGAAGCCGTCACTCTCGCCGAGCACCCGCATGCCCGGCCGGAGCGCCGATTCGGCAAGCGCCGTCACCGCGAGCCCGGCCGATACGGCGGCGGAGACCGCGGTCGAATTGCTGCTCTGGTAGAGGACGCGGAACTTGCGGCCATTCTCGGTCAGCGAATCGATCGCCGCGGCGCGCCACAGGCAGGGCGGCTTGAACAGCGCCAGCGGCAGCACCTCCTCGTCCTCCGGCGCGTGCTGGGCGGACGTCACCCAGAGCAGCGGCTCGCGGCGGATCACCTCGACCTGGCCCTCGCCGCAATTGGTGACGATGGCAAGGTCGAGCTCGCCGGCACGCGCAAGGTTGATCAGGTCGAGCGACTGTTCGCAGATCACCGACACCTCGACGCGCGGATTCGACCGCGAGAAGCGCGCCAGCACCCCGGGCAGGAACCGCTCGGCATAGTCGTCGGGCGTGCCGAAGCGGATCGAGCCGCTCAGCTCCGTCTCGTCGAAGGCGGCGATGGTCTCGTCGGAAAGCCGGATCATCCGCCGGGCATAGCCGAGCAGCCGCTCGCCATCCTCGGTCAGCCGCGAGCTGCGGCCATCGCGCGTGAAGATCGGCTTGCCGATCCGCTCCTCGAGCCGCCGCATCTGCATCGACACCGCCGACTGGGTCTTGAAGACGACGTCCGCCGCCTTGGTGAAGCTGCCGGTCTCGGCGAT
>JAGRKY010000701.1 GCA_020442095.1 Bauldia sp. | reverse complement strand
CGATGGCCAGACGCTTTTTTGGGCGGATTGCCCTCAAGGCGAGGTAATTTATCGCAGGTTGCGACGGTCGGGACCTGCGGCAAGGCGACCGGCCGCCGGGGTGACGAGGGAATTTGACGATGGGACGCCGAAACCCTGGTGCATTGGCCGGTGTTTTACTGGTGCTCCTCCCTTGCTGCGCGATGGTGTCCCCGGCATGGGCGGGGCTTTCCTACACGACTCAGTATCGCGACCATCCGGTGCGCGGCACCTCCCCGCCGGAGATATGGCGCTACATGAACGCCCACCCGATCATGGATCCCGACGACGGCGCGGCATACGCCAATCTCACCCACGACCATGACCTTTCCCTCAAGGTCGCCACCAGCAATGGCGCGTGCCGGGTGACGAGCCTGACCTTCCGCTGGAACTTCGTGCTCACCCTTCCCAAGGCAGCCGACTACGCGCGGATGAGCGCCGCCAACAAGTCGCTGTGGACGAATTTCGTCGCCGGCCTCAAGCGGCACGAGGAGACCCACCGGTCGATCTTCATCAAGTGTGGCCAGACCTTCGTGCCCGAAGCGACACGGCTGACCGGGCCGTCGGGCTGCGTCGGCATGCAGCGCAAGGTGCGCCGCTTCATCGATCAGCGGTATGCGTCATGCATGGCGCAGCAAAAGGCATTCGAGAAACGCGACAGGTCGCGGGTTCTCGGGCTTCCTTTCATTCGCGCCGCGACCGGCCGATAGCGTGGGAAAGAACGATGCGTGAAATCCTGAACTACTGTAGCGATGTTCCCATCGAGCGGCTCGAGGCGGGCTCCGTCCTGCTCGAGGAGGGCAAGTGGTCCGGCCGGCTCTACATCATCGAGGAAGGCGAGGTCGAGGTGGAGCGCGGGGACACGCCGGTCGCCCTGGTCAGCGAGCCGGGCTCGATGTTCGGCGAGATGTCGGTGCTGCTCGATGTGCCGCATACCGCGACGGTCCGCGCCGTCACGCCGGTCACCGTCCGTGTCGCCGAGGACGGCGTCGCCTTCATGAAGCGCCACCCGGAGATCGCCTTCTTCCTCGCCAGGCTGCTGGCCCAGCGGCTCAATGCGGCGACGACCTATCTGGTCGACCTGAAGCAGCAATTCGAGGGCCACGGCGACCATCTCGGCATGGTCGGAGAGGTGCTCGACGCCCTGATCCACCAGCAGGAAGACGACTTCACCCCGGGATCGGACCGGGAGCCCGATCCCCGGATGTGAGCCAGACCGGTGCTTCGCGCAGCGGCTCGATCGGCCGGGTGAGTGGCTGGTCGAGGTGGACGATCTGGCTGCCGGCGGCCGAGAACCATACGGCTGCCTGCTGGTCGGTATCGAGGATGATATAGGCCGGCGGCGCGCCATACTGGTGGCCGGCATTGAAGATCCAGGTATCTCCGACCCGGTCCGCCCACGATCCTTCCTTGATGAAGGGGGACTGGTGGACATGGCCCGAAAAGACGATGTCGGGCTGGTATTCGTTGATCCACTTCTCGAGTTCGGCGTCGCCGAAGGAGCGGCTGCCGCCCCAGCTCGTCGGGCTGTTGTCGGGCGGTGCGTGATAGACCCAGAACCAGTGGGCGGGGCGCCGGGCGGCGTCGGCGGCGAGCTGTTCGCCGATCGCTTCCTTGACCGTCGGCCCGTCCCACCAGGCGCACATCGTGAACAACGTATCGCCGACGATGAGCGACCCGCCGTCGGCGGGGACGCCGATCCGATTGAGGTCCTTGACCCAGCGCGCAACCTTCTCGCCCGCCTCGTTGCGCGAGTCGAGATCGTGGTTGCCGGAGCAGGTGAGGAGCTGCGCCTTGGTCTTCAGCCGTTCGAGATATTTGCGGACGACAACCACCTGGGCGCGGAAATCGACCATCGAGGACAGGTCGAGATGGTCGCCCGCCAGCACCACGACATCGAAATCCTCCGCGACGCTGACGATCCAGTCGTACTGGGGCAGCGAATAATGCATGTCGGCGACGGCGAGCAGGCGCATAGGCGAACCTCCGGCGAGTCGGCAGCGGACACTAGGCGGTTGGCCCTCTTGTGTCAGCCCGGTGAGGTGCCCGTTTTTATTGCATGCAATGACGCGAGGCTAGGCTGAACCGGGCCTTCTCCGGGCCTGGTCCAGCCATACGCGCGCCTTACGGGTGCTTGATGAAGCTGCCGTCGTTCAGTTCCTTGATCGCCTGGCGGAGCTCGGCCTGCGTGTTCATCACGATCGGCCCGTACCAGGCAACCGGCTCCTCGAGCGGCCTGCCCGAGATCAGGAGGAATCGGATTCCCTCCTCGCCGGCCTGCACCGTCACCTCGTCACCGGAATCGAACAGCACCAGCGAACGATCGCCGGTCTGGTCGCGGATGAGAATCTCCTCGTCACCGAGGCCCTTCTCGACCAGCACGCCGAACGGCTGAGAGGCGTCGCGGAAGGATCCCGATCCGGCGAAGACATAGGCGAAGGCGTGGCGGGTGGTCTCGACCGGCAGCACCTTGCGCTTGCCGGGCGGCACCGAGATGTCGAGATAGCGCGGGTCGGCCGCGACGCCCTCGACCGGGCCCTTCTTGCCCCGGAAGTCGCCGGTCACGACGCGAACCACCGTGCCGTCGTCATCGATGACCTCGGGGATTTCCTCGGCCTTGATGTCCTGATAGCGCGGCGCCGTCATCTTGTGGGACGAGGGGAGGTTGGCCCAGAGCTGGAAGCCGT
>JAGRKY010000700.1 GCA_020442095.1 Bauldia sp. | reverse complement strand
CTTCTTCTTCATCTCGCAGCTCATCTTGCCGCCGGTCGTCCTGGCGATGCCCTTCCTCGTTCTCTACAAGGAGCTGACCCTCCTCGACTCGCTGCCCGGCCTCATCCTCGTCTACACGCTGATGGTCCTGCCGATCGTCGTCTGGATCATGCGCGACCAGTTCGCCCATATCCCGGTCGAGCTCGAGGAAGCAGCTTTCGTCGACGGCCTGTCGATCTGGGGCACCTTCCTGCGGATCGTCCTGCCGCTGGCGCTGCCCGGCATGGTCGCCGCCTTCATCCTCGCGCTGGTGCTGTCGTGGAACGAATATTTCTTCGCCGCGCTGCTCACCGGCGCCAACGTCCAGACCCTGCCTGTCATGGTGGCGAGCCAGACCGGCTCGCAAGGCATCAGCTGGTGGTCGATGGCGGCGCTCTCGGCCTCGGCCATCCTGCCGCTGATCATCGTCGGCATCGTCCTCGAGCGCTACATCGTCAAGGGCCTCGCCACCGGCGCGGTAAAGTAGCCCTCCTCAGCCGCTCCGGCCGGAAAAGGCGTAGCGACGGTCGGACAGATACTGCGTCCTTCGAGGCCGGCCGCATAGCGGCCGGCACCTCAGGATGGCGAGGACATAGTCCCGCAAAGCGCAGATTGCCTTCCCGTTCGTGAGTCCCCCACCTCGCCATCCTGAGGTGCTCGCCGCACAGCGGCGAGCCTCGAAGGACGCAATAGCTCACCCGTCCAGGGCGTGCATCAGGTCCGCTGTCCGCTCGTAGATGCCCCGGAACACGCCATACTGCCGCCGGTAGACCTCGGCGGGCTCGGCAACGATTTCCGACTCTACCGGGTTCCACGTCGCGATGTCTTGACGCGAGACGTCCCCGACCGCCAGCGCCGCCAGGAAGGCGTCGCCGTAGGAGGCGCCCACCGTCTGGCTCCTCAGGATCTGGTTGAGCCCGGAGATGTCCGACGTCGCCTGCGACCAGACCCGGTTCTTGGTGCCGCCGCCGACCCCGAGAATCCGCTTCGGGCTTTGCCCGACATCGGCATAGGTCTCGATGACGTGGTTGGTGCCATAGGCAATGCCTTCGAGCAGCGCCCGGTAGACGTCGCCCCGGCTGTGGGTCAGGTTGAGGCCGAACAGCACGCCCTTGGCGAAGGGATCGTGGATCGGCGTCCGCTCGCCCGAGAAATAGGGGAGCAGCACCAGCCCGTTGGCGCCGCGCGGCGATTGCTCGGCTTCCCCGGCCAGCGTCACGAAGGCGGTGTCCGGATCGAGCTCCTGCGCGAAGCGCTCGCGGAACCAGTGGGTCAGCGTCCCGCTGGTCGCGAGGCCGGACATCGACGCATGCTGCCCCTCGAAGAGCCACGGCGCATACCACAGCCGCGGATCGCGGACCCGCTCGTCGGTCAGCGTGATGATGAAGATGGTCGAGCCGTACATCATCATCATGTCGCCGGATTCGAGGACACCGACGCTCAGCGCCTCGGCCGCCGCATCGATCGTGCCGGCAGTGACCGGCGTGCCGACGGCGAGTCCCGTCTCCTCCGCCGCCCGCGCCGTCACCGTACCGGCGATCTCGGTCGACCACAGCAGCTTCGGCAGCCTGTCGATGCCGACGATGTCGTCGGCGAGCTCGGTGCTCCAGTCGAGCTTGTCGACCACGTAGAGCGGGCTGAAATTCGCGGCGGTGTAGTGGTCGATCACCGTCTCGCCGGTCAGCCGCTCGACCAGGAAGGTGGTCGCGGTGACGATCTTGTCGGCCCCGGCGAAGATCTCCGGCCGGTTTCGCTTCAGCCACAGGATCTTCGGCCCGACCGACTGGCTGGTCAGGGCGTTACCGCAGCGGTCGAGCAGCACATCCTCGCCGATCCGCTCGGTGAGTTCGACGATCTCCTTCGCCGCCCGCGCATCGACGCCGTAGAGCACGCCGTTCATCAGCGGCTCGCCGCCCGCATCGACCGGCAGCATGCACGGACCGATGGCGCTGCAGGCGACCGCCGCGATATCGGCCGGCGCGACGCCGCTCTCCGCGATCAGCTTGCGGCTGATGAAGGTGAAGTCGTCCCACCAGTCCTCGCGCGGACGGTGTTCCGCCCAGCCGGGCTGCGGCACCAGCATCTTGTGCGGCTTGTCGGCGCTCGCGACGATCCGGCCCTCGCCGTCGACCAGCACGCCCTTCGAGGCATAGGTGCCGATATCGATGCCGAGGTAATGTTTCATTGCTCGAAGTCGTCGCGGTTGAGGCTGAAGCCGGTGCCGATCCTCTGGATGCCGGCGACGAGCAGCCGGGTCAGCCCTTCGAGGTCGCCGACATCGCAGACCTCCAGCGCCGAATGGCTGTAGCGCATCGGAAAGCCGAGATCGATCGCCGCGACCCCTTCGTTGACGAGCTGGATATAGGAGGTCTCGGTCAGCGCGCCGACGGTGGCGGCCCGCTGCAGCGTGAGGCCCTCGCTCCGCGCCGTCGTGTCGAACAGCGCGACCAGTGCGGGATGCGGCAGGAGGCCGTTCAGCGTGCCGCGACCATGGAAGGAATACATGCTCATCCCCGGCCCGCCGCCGAGACGGACGTCGCCGCGCCCGACCATGTCCGGCGTATCGGTGGCGAGCGTCAGGTCGATCTGGATGGCGATGTCCGGCGCGAGCGCCTGCGCCGCGGTCACCGCGCCGCGCAGGTTGAACTCCTCCTGCACCGAGAAGACGATGTGGACGGTCGGCGCCCGGGGCGCCGCGGCAAGCGCCCGCGCCGCCTCGACGACCACGGCGCAGCCCGCCCGGTCGTCGACCGAGGTCCCGGCGATCCGGTCGCCGGCGAGCTTTACCGCCTTCGGCGCATAGACGACCGGCGTCCCGATATCGATCCCGGCGGCGATCGCGGCCTCCGCGCTGTCGAAGCCGGCGTCGATATAGAGCTCCGCATAGGGCACGACGGTGTATTTCTCGTCCGGCCGGGTCGCGTGATGGCTCTTGTTGGCGATCACCCCCGGCACATCGCGCCCCTCGCCGATCGAGAAAAGCACCGACTGGGCGGCAAGCGCCCTTTCCGGCACCCCGCCGAGCCGCTCGATCCGGACGAGCCCGTTCGGCTCGACCCGGCGGACGATGAACCCGAGCTGGTCCATATGCGCGAAGAGCATGACGCTCGGCGCGCCGGCCTCGCCCTCGATCGTCGCGATCAGGTTGCCGAGGCGATCCGGGCGGGAGGCGAGCCCGAACCCGGCGAGCTGCGCCGCCAGATAGCGCCGCACCCGGCCCTCATAACCGGCAAGGCCCGGGATCAGCATCATCTCGGTGGTCAGGGTCCGGAGCCGCTCTTTCATGTTGCCGCCCCGGTCGTGCGTCCTTCGAGGCTTCGCTTCGCGAAGCACCTCAGGATGGCGAGGTTGTCTTCGATGAACACGCCGAACCGCGCAGTGGAAACGCCTACCACGCCATCCTGAGGTGCTCGCCGCAGAGCGGCGAGCCTCGAAGGACGCACTGAGTCTCCCCGTCGAACCGTCATCTCAACCGCCCCGCGCTTCGCGCACAATCCGCATGAACTCGGCCGCCCGATCCGGATCGACCGGCTTCCAGGTATCCCCGTCGACCTTCAGCGACGACCCGACGATACAGCCATCGGCGATCTTGAGCACCTCCGCAACCGTCGCGTGCTTGACCCCGGTATTGGCGAGCACCGGCGTGTCGGGCAGCACCGCCTTGACCGATTCCAGGTCGGTCATCGCCGCCGCCTCGCCGGTGATCGCGCCGGACACCAGCACCGCGTCGGGAACCGACGAGAACACCGCGCTCCGCGCCCGGTCGGCGAGGCTCCGCTGGTCGAGCGACCAGGCGAATTCCGCCGAGACATTGTAGAGCACCGCGAGGTCCGAGCGCCCGAGCCGGTCGCGATAGCGGATCGCCTTGCCCGCGTCCGGGGTCCACGGCCCCATGTCCGAGGCATAGGTGCCGGTCAGGATCT
>JAGRKY010000699.1 GCA_020442095.1 Bauldia sp. | reverse complement strand
CGCGCCGGCGAGGTCGCCAGCCGGAAGGGGTGGCTCGCGTCGGCTTCCTCGATCCCGGCAAAATGATCGGGAAGGTCCGGCAGCTCCGGCCACGGGCCCATCGGGCCATTGTTCGGCGCGTTGACGTTTCGCCAGTCCGGCCTGAAATGGAACCTGCCGTCCGCATGACCAAAACCGTCAAGATAATGCGCGGTGCGGAAATCCGGCTGGCAGTCGATCCACCTGGATTCCTCAAGCTCCGCCAGCGTCCCCCAGCCGGAATGGCGGAGCAGCCAGTCGATATGCTCGCGCTCGGTCATCCCGAAGCCCGGGTGCTCGACGCCTAGCCGTTCGGCGAGCCCGGCGAAGACCTGGTGGTTGGTGCGGCATTCCTCAGGCGGCTCGACGAGCTTCGGGCCGAGGACGATGTGCTGCTGGCCGCCGCCGCGATAGACGTCGTCGTGTTCGAGGAACATCGTCGCCGGCAGCACGATGTCGGCCATCGCCGCCGTCTCGGTCATCACCTGTTCGTGGACGCAGACGAAGAGGTCGTCGCGCGAGAAACCTGCCCTCACCTTCTCCTGGTCGGGCGCGACCGACATCGGATTGGTGTTCTGGATCAGCATCGCCGTCACCGGCGGCCCGCCGAACAGCACGTCGGGCTCGCCGCACAGCACCGCGCCGATCCGCGACTGGTCGAGGCGCCGCGTCGACGGATCAAGCAGTTCCGACGCCTCGATCATGCTCTTGTCGAGCTTGAAGATCGCGCCGTTGGTGTGGAACGCGCCGCCGCCCTCGTATTGCCAGGCACCGGTCACCGCCGCGATCGACGACGCCGCATGCATCGAGACCGCACCGTTCCGCGACCGGGTGAAGCCGTAGCCGAGCCGGAAGAAAGTCCGCTTGGTGGTGCCGATCGCCGCCGCGAAGGCCTCGATCTCGTCGACGCCGAGCCCGGTGATCGCCGCCGCCCATTCCGGCGTCCGCGATGCGAGATGCGCCTCCAGCTCGTCCGGACAGTCGGTGTAGCGCGCGAGATAATCCCGGTCGGCATGGCCGTCGCGGAAGAGAACATGCATCACCGCGCAGGCGAGCGCGGCGTCCGTGCCCGGCCGGATGCAGAGCGCGATGTCCGCCTGCTTCATCGTCTCGTTCTGGTAGACGTCGACCACCGCGATGCGGGCGCCACGCTCCTTCCGGGCGCGGACCGCGTGGGTCATCACGTTGATCTGGGTGGCGACCGCGTTGGTGCCCCAGATCACCACGAGGTCGGATTTCGCCATCTCGCGCGGATCGGGCCCGGCGAGCCGGCCGGTGCCGGCGGCATAGCCGGCATAGGCCGGGTTGGTGCAGATCGTGTCGAACTGCCGCGAATAGCGCTTGGCGTGGCGGAGGCGATGGATCCCGTCGCGCTGCACGAGCCCCATGGTGCCAGCATAGTAGTAGGGCCAGACCGTCTCGGCCCCGAACCGCGCCTCGGCGTCGAGGAAGGCGCGGGCGACGATGTCGAGCGCCTCGTCCCAGCCGATGCGCTCCCAGGCGCTGGTATCGCGCCAGTCGGCATTGCCCTTTTCACCTTTTCGGCGAAGGGGATAGGTCAATCGGTTGGGATTTTGAATCCGCTCGGCATAGCGCGCAACCTTGGCGCAGATGACGCCCGCCGTGTAGTCGAGACGCTTCGACCCGCGCACCCGCCCGATGCCGCCATCGACCAGGTCGACCTCGAGCGCGCAGGTCGAGGGACAGTCATGCGGGCAGGCCGTATAGCCAATGCTGTTCTGCAGGGGGCGGTTCATGCTGCAGTCCCGGTATCCTCGCCCCCTGCCATGGCACCTCGAACAAGCCGGGTCAAATCGAGTCTGGAGAAGATTGTCCGGAGTTCCTCCAGAGGGTGTTCGACCGGCGCTATTCCCGGTATGGTTGCTCTTCTCGCGATGGAGCAACCCGATGTCGGACCATGCCCGCAAGAGAATCGTCGTCTGCTGCGACGGGACGTGGAATCGACTCAATGCGGCGCAGCCCACCAATGTCGTGAAGTTCGCCGAGATGGTCGCGCCCAGGTCCAGCGACGGGATGCTGCAACTCGTCTGGTATGACGAAGGCGTCGGATCGGGTGACACGACGGTCGGCCGAAATCTCGATCGCTGGCTCGGCGGCGCTTTCGGTGCGGGCCTGATGACAAAGGTCGAACATGCTTATCGCTTCCTCATGTTCAACTACGATCCCGGTGACGAGATCTACATTCTCGGCTTCTCGCGGGGCGCCTATACCGCCCGTTCCCTCGCCGGCCTGATACGCAACTGCGGCATCGTCCAGCGATCGCGGGCGCGACGGGTCAAGGAAGCGATCACTCTCTATCGGAGGCGCGACAAGGACTCGCATCCTGACGCCGACGCGAGTTGCGCGCTCCGCTACGATGTCTGCCCCGACATCTACCTGAGCACCGCCGACCTCAAATGGCGACGGAAGAACATTCAGGGTTTCGACCCCGAAGCGGAAGCGACGCCGTTGAAGATCGCCTATGTCGGTGTCTGGGACACCGTCGGAGCGCTCGGGCTGCCGAACTACTTCTGGATAGCCGGTCTGTTCAATCGACGATACCGGTTTCACGACGCGGATCTCAGCAGCAGCGTGCAGGCCGCCCGCCAGGCCCTGGCTCTCGACGAATACCGCCGCGCTTTCGAGCCCAGTCTCTGGAACAACCTCGATATCCTCAACGACGCCGCGGTCGCCGGCGGCCGTGGCATCCGCTTCCGGCAGACCTGGTTTCCCGGCGATCACAGCTCCGTCGGCGGCGGCTGGCCTGAGGCCGGATTGTCGAGCGAAACCTTGCTCTGGTTGATCGAGGGCGCGGCGGAATGCGGCCTGGAATTTCGCCCCGGCGCCGTCGCCGCGGCGCGCAAGGCGGTCGATCGCCGGGCCCGGCTCACGGGCCGCAGCCGGAAAAGCCTAAGCGTCGCGAACCTGTTCGCGAAGCGACCGCGTAGCGGGCCGGAGATCGTCGCGGATGTCTCGACCGCCGCGCTTTGCCGGTGGCGGATGCCCGCCACCGCGTTGCCCGGAGGTGTCCTCTATCGTCCCCGCTCCCTCTCCCGCGTCGCGCACGACCTCGGCAGCGGGAAATGCGAATGCCAGGCCTGACCCGGCATTCGCCTCGTCTCGGGCGTAATCGTCAGGCGCGCTTCGGATCGAGCGTGACCGTGTAGAGTTCGGCGTCGTCGCGGTCCATCAGCCGTACCGTCAGCTGCTCGGTCTGGTCGTCGATCTCGACGATGCCGAAGAACTGCAGCCCCATCGAGGGCGGCAGGTTGGCGCCCTGCTCCGCCGTCGGCGCCTTCACGAACTTCACCTCGGGGCCGAAGGTCATGTCGAGGTCGTTCGG
>JAGRKY010000698.1 GCA_020442095.1 Bauldia sp. | reverse complement strand
CGCCCCAGCCGGAGCCGATGTCGAGGACTTTCTGGCCGGGCTTCAGCGCGAGCTTCGAGGCGAGGTGGCGCTTCTTGGCGAGCTGGGCGACTTCGAGATCGGTCTCTCCCGGCTCGAAATAGGCGCAGGAATATTGCTGGTCGTTGTCGAGGAAGAGGGAATAGAGCCGCCCGTCGAGATCGTAGTGGTGGGCGACGTTGCGGCGCGCCTTGCGCTGGTTGTTCGCCTGGCGGAGGCGCCGCGTGGCGAAGCGCAGCTTGGCGCCGAATTCCATCCACTTGGTCGGGAAGCGATCCTTGAGGCTCGCGAAGATGAGCTCGAGGAAATCGTACATCGAGCCCTGGTCGAAGACGAAGCCGCCATCCATGAACTCTTCGCCGAACTTGAGCCCGGGGTTGAGCATGATGTTCCGTTCGGCGCTCTTCCGGGTGAAGCGGAGCCGAATCGGCTTGCCGGTCCCGTCGCCATAGGTCTTGGTGTGCCCCTGCGCGTCGACGAGTTCGAGCGTCCCCGTCCGGACGAGCTTCTGCACGTAGCTGTCAAGCATCCTGTTCATTACTGCCAATCCCGCCGTTGCTGCGAGTACGTACGCGGCTCGGCCCCCCGAGATCGCGACATCAAGTTAATACGGGATGGTGACACGGCTCAACAGTC
The DNA here is from genome assembly GCA_020442095.1 of Bauldia sp. Next base: position 2,813 of record JAGRKY010000698.1, on the reverse strand, counting down.
GGGACTCAACAGGCGGGCCGAATGTCGTTGACGGATCGGCCCGCCGCAGTGCTGCGCATCCTGTGCCGGTCGGCGATCAGGCCGTGGTTTCGGTCTCTTCGCCGGCCTCGACCGCTTCGGCGGCAGCCTCGCCCTCGGCGGCAAGCTCTTCCGTTTCCTCGGCTTCTTCCTCTTCCAGCTCGTCATACGGCCGGGTCACGTCCTCGCCGCGCGCCTGGCGTTCGGCCTCGTCCTCGCTGCGGGCGACATTGATGATGATTTCGCTGTCGACTTCCGGGTGGAGGGCGATGGTGACCGGGTGGAGGCCGATCGACTTGAGCGGCTGGTTGAGGGCGACCTGGTTGCGGGCGACGTTGAAACCGCCGGTTTCCAGCACTTCGACCAGATCGCGGGCGGTGACCGACCCGTAGAGCTGGCCGGTCTCGCCGGCCTGGCGGACGACGATGAAGGAAACGCCGTTGAGCTTGTTGGCGACCGCCTCGGCTTCCTGGCGGCGTTCGAGGTTGCGGGCCTCGAGCTGGGCCCGCTGCTCCTCGAAGCGCTTGCCGTTCTCCTTGGTCGCCCGGAGCGCCTTGCCCTGGGGGAGGAGGAAGTTGCGGGCATAGCCGTCGCGGACGCGGACGACGTCGCCCATCTGTCCGAGCTTGGCAATCCGTTCAAGCAGGATCACTTGCATGATGTCACTCCTTCTGAGGTCATATGTTTGGTTGAGGTCATGTGTTTGGCGGCGCGCCGCCGAGCTTCCGGGCGCGCAAATTAAGGAATCCCTCGACCAGCCCGAGCGCCGTCAGAAGGACGATCGGGAAGCCGAAGAGAATGAGGACCACGTAGACGGTCACCAGGATCAGGATCCTGAGGTTGTTGTTCGCCGTGGTGGCGTGAAGGACCGCGAGCCCGATCAGCGCGAAGGCCGCGGCGAATCCGCCGACGAGCGTGCCGGCCGCATTACCGATCGCCCCGGGGACGAAGCAGACGGCGAAGGCGACGGCGAGGACGACGATCGCCTGGTTGGGCAGGGCGGCGGTCCACAGGGGCGGACGCGGGCGCGGAAGGCGGCCGGAGGCCTCGGTGATCCGGCCGGCGAGCCACATGTTGAAGACGAGGATGATGACGAGGATCGCCGAGACCGTGAACGGCATCGCCGCGACGTTGAAGCGGACGAAAGGCTCGATATCCCCGACCGAGGGCGGTGCCGCGACATCGGGCGATTGCGCCAGCCATTCGGACAGCGCGGCGACCATCTCGTCGGTGATCGAGGCGGGGTCGAAGCCGACGACGAAACCGACCACCACCAGGCCGATCGCCGCGGCGATGGTCCCCTGGAAGAGGATCCGCCCGAGCGGGTACCACTCGACGCTGCCGGCATCGTCGTCGCGGCGGGACAGGCCGGCGAGCCGCGCCATCCAGACGATCGGACCGGCGAAGAGGGCAAGATAGACGATCGCCGCCGATCCGGAGATCGCAACCAGGACCACGATCGCCGCGACGGCGGAGCCGATCAGCCCGGCAACCATCGTCCAGCCGAGGCCGGCAATGGCGATCGGCAGGCCGCAAAGGGTGAAGAGCGGGAAGGCGAGGGTGGTGCCGCCGATCGGCGACATGAAAAGCAGGGCGCCCGCGACGCCCGCAACCAATCCGACCAGAACGATCTGGACCATGTCGTTTCGCTGTCCCGCTCTTTCGAAGCGGTTAGGGGCAGGTCGCGGAACCCGTCCGCGCCATGCCCCAACCCTTGCCGGTTTAAGGTGCCCTGCGGCCTACTTGATCACGTAGGGCAGGAGACCCAGGAAGCGCGCCCGCTTGATCGCGCGCGCAAGTTCACGCTGCTTGATGGCCGAAACGGCGGTAATCCGCGACGGCACGATCTTGCCCCGCTCCGAGATATAGCGCTGGAGCAGGCGGACGTCCTTGTAGTCGATCTTCGGCGCATTCTCGCCGGAGAAGGGACAGGTCTTGCGGCGACGGAAGAAGGGCCGACGCGTCGGAAGCTGATTGATATCGACCATTAGTCGGAATCCCCATCGTTGTCGTCACGGTCGTCGCGGCGGGGACCCCGGTCACGATCGCCCGGACCGCGTTCGCGATCACCGAAACGGCCGCGCGGCCGGTCGTCGCGATCGCGCTTCTGCATCATCACCGACGGGCCGTCCTCGAGCTCGTCGACCTTGATGGTCATGACGCGCAGAACGTCCTCGTGGATGCGCTGCTGCCGCTCCATCTCGGCGACCGCCGCGGGCGGGGCGTCGATGTTCATCAGCGTGAAGTGCGCCTTGCGATTCTTGCGGATGCGGTAGGTGAGGGACTTGAGGCCCCAGTTTTCCACCTTGCCGACCTTGCCGCCACCTTCCTCGATGACGGTCTTGAACTGCTCGACCAGCCCTTCGACGTGCTGGCTCGAGACATCCTGGCGCGCCAGGAAAATATGCTCGTAAAGAGGCATTTCGGCCTTTCCTTCATGTTACGCCGGCGCCAAGCCTCGCGAAGCCTTTGAAAGGAAAGGCTCGCTGACACTTCGAGAGCGGAGACACGGGAAGACGGATCGCCTGTCGATCCTCCCGGGAAATCCCGGGCTTCCGTTCAGCCCCCAGCCGGGGTCCGATTGGACGAGGGGGGTTATAAGCAAAGATTCGGCAAATGCAAGGCATGCGGGCCTCCGGCAAGTCTTCCACCGGGCGAAGGCGGATGTTGGCCCCCGCGCTTGACATTGCGGGACCAAACAGGCTCAAAGGCGCGGATTTTTCCGGGCGGGGCCCGAGGAGCGACAGCGGCGCGAATGACGACGGCGTTCACATTTCCCGGACAGGGCAGCCAGG
>JAGRKY010000067.1 GCA_020442095.1 Bauldia sp. | reverse complement strand
GACAACCTGGTGAAGGGCTCGGCCGGCCAGGCCGTCCAGAACTTCAACCTGATGTACGACATCGAGGAAACGACCGGCCTGATGCAGCAGGCGCTCTTCCCCTGACTGGACGAAACCGGCGCGATTTCAATCCGTTGGAGTCGCGTCCGGAATCGAAATGTCAGGCCCGCGGCGCCTTAGCCAACCGTCAGCTCGACCGTGCCGAGACCGGAGATCGACACCGTCACCCGGTCCCCGCGGTCGAGCCATTTTGTCTCGACGAGGCTTCCGGTCAGCACGATCTCGCCCTGCCTCAGTGGCTGGCCGCGCTCCGCCGAGCTGTTGGCGAGCCAGGCTAGGGCGTTGAGCGGATGACCCATCACGTCGCTGCCGCGCCCCCTGCCGACCTCGCTGCCGTTGATTGTCGTCACCCCGACGATGTCGGCCGCCGGCCCGATCGCGCGTGACGGCTCGCCGAGGACGCAGCCCGCGGCGAAGAAGTCGTCGGCGATCAGCGTCGGCGTGTCGGTCGTCCGCCAGTCGGCATAGCGGTCGTCGACGATCTCGATCGCCGGAATGAAGGCCTCGACCGCGTCAGCAAGGCTTTCTGCGGTACACGGCGTCCCCCCGGGCGCGAGGTCCCGCGCCAGCCTTACCGCGATCTCGCATTCGATGCCGATGCGGCGATAGTCGTCGGCGAGAAGCCGGACGCCGCTCTTGTGGACGCCACCCGCGAAGACGCCGCCGGCACAGGGATTGGGAATGCCGAGATAGACCTGCATGACCGGCGTCGTGCAGCCGATCTTGCGCCCGACCCGCGCCCCGATCGGCGTCGTCCTCAGCCGCTCGTGCACCGCGTCCTGGATGGCATAGGCCTCGGCCTCGTCGCCGGGCCGGATCGCTTCGTCAAGCAGGCCGAGCGGCTCGCGCGCCGTTCGCGCCGCGGCGATCGCGTCTGCGGCCATGGCGACGCGATCCATCGCCTCAGGCCTCCGCCGGAACGGGTGCGGGCGTCCCCTCGCCGGCCGGCAGCATCGCCCGGAGGTTGGTGACCGCGTGGGCGAGCACCGCGACGGCGCCGAACTGATGGACCAGCGCCAGCCAGATCGGCACGGCGGCCAGCACGTTGGCGATCCCGAGCGCCGCCTGGATCGTGACCAGGATCGCCAGCGACATCGCCCGCCGCGAATAGGTGGTGCCGCGGGTCTGCCAGGCATGCGCCAGCGCCACGACGAACACGACATAGCCGACGATCCGATGGTCGAACTGCACCGTTAGCGCGTTCTCGAACAGGTTTCGCCACCACGGCTCCTGGATCAGCAGGCCGTCCGGGATCAGGGCGCCGCGCATCAGCGGCCAGGTATCGGAGGCAAGCCCGGCATCGAGCCCGGCAACCAGCCCGCCGAGGAAGATCTGGAGGAAGACCAGCGCAAGCAGCAGTATCCCAACGGTCCGCACCGCCTTCGGCGCCGCCTCGCGTCGGAACCGCAGGCCCGCCGCGACCCAGACCACATAGGCGAGGATCGCGCAGGCGAGCGTCAGGTGGGTGGCCAGCCGGTACTGGCTGACGTCGGTGCGCTCGACCAGCCCGCTCGACACCATCCACCAGCCGA
>JAGRKY010000697.1 GCA_020442095.1 Bauldia sp. | reverse complement strand
ATCGCCGCCGGCGCGCGCCATTCCTCCCAGAATATCGCCTTCCACGAGGTCGGCCGCCAGGCGGTCATGGCCGATCCGGAATGGCGCGGCGGCCGCTATCTCAACGAGGGCACCAGCCCGCGCAAGGGCCTCGCCGTGGCGCGGATGGCGGCGCATGTCACCTACCTGTCCGAGCAGGCCCTCCATCGCAAGTTCGGCCGCAACCTCCAGGACCGGGACAAGCCGACCTTCGGCTTCGACGCCGATTTCCAGATCGAATCCTATCTCCGCCACCAGGGGATGACCTTCGTCGACCGCTTCGACGCCAATTCCTATCTCTACCTGACCCGGGCGATGGATTATTTCGACCTCGCCGCGGACTATGGCGGCCGCCTCGCCAATGCCTTCCGCGGCTCGAAGACCCGCTTCTGCGTGGTCTCCTTCACCTCCGACTGGCTGTTCCCGACGGTCGAGAACAAGGCGGTGGTCCGCGCCCTCAACGCGGCCGGCGCCAGCGTCAGCTTCGTCGAGATCGAGACCGACCGCGGCCACGACGCCTTCCTGCTCCACGAGCCGGAGATGTTCGACACCATTCGCGGCTTCCTGTCCTCGGCCGCTCACGCGCGTGGGATCGCGTGAGCATGAACGCCCCCCAAAGACCCGTCGCGGCGAACCCGACCCGCGTCGATCACCTTGTCATCGCCGAGCTGGTCCCGCCCGGCGTCCGCGTCCTGGACGTCGGCTGCGGTGACGGCGAGCTGCTCTCCCTGCTCGAGGCGACCCGCGGCGTCGACGGCCGCGGCATGGAGATCAGCCAGAAGGGAGTGAACGAGAGCGTCGCCCGCGGCCTCTCGGTGATCCAGGGCGACGCCGACATCGACCTCGTCGACTACCCGGACAACGCCTTCGACTACGTCATCCTCAGCCAGACGCTGCAGGCGACCCGCCGGCCCCGCGACGTCATCGAGCAGATGCTGCGGATCGGCAACAAGGCGATCGTCTCCTTTCCCAATTTCGGCCACTGGCGGATGCGGGGATTGCTGCTCTTCACCGGCCGCATGCCGGTGACAAAGAGCCTCCCCCAGGCGTGGTACGACACCCAGAACATTCATTTCTGCACGATCCGCGACTTCGTCCTGCTCTGCGACGAACTCGGCGCGCATATCGAGAAGGGCGTCGCGCTCAACGGCAGCGGCCAGCGCATCGCGCTCACCGCGCCATGGTGGTTCTGGAACCTCTTCGGGCAGCAGGCGGTGTTCCTGCTCAGTCGCTGATGGGCGCCAAGGGAAATCCGTCCGACTTAGCGACCGGGTTGACGGTCGTCGTGGCCGACATCACCACCCTCGCTGTCGACGCGATCGTCAATGCCGCCAACACGTCGCTCCTCGGCGGCGGCGGGGTCGACGGCGCCATCCATCGTGCGGCCGGTCCCGGCCTCCTCGAGGAATGCCGGCTGATCGGCGGATGCCCGACCGGCGAGGCCCGAATCACCGGTGGCTACCGCCTGCCCGCCCGGCACGTCATCCACACCGTCGGCCCGGTCTGG
>JAGRKY010000696.1 GCA_020442095.1 Bauldia sp. | reverse complement strand
GCTGCGGTCTTCCAGCGACCCGAGCAGCCAGAAGGCGATTTCAAGTGCTGCAAACGGATTCGGCGCAAGGTTGAGGGCGAGCGCTGTCCCCGCCCCGGCGAGGCTGGAGACGGCGAGGCCGGCGAGAATCAGGACGAGGAGGCTCGCCCTCGGTCCCGCCACCAGCAGCAGCAGCCCGACCGAGACCAGGGCGCCGATGATCGCCGCGACCGGAAGCGCGATCGAGAGGACATCGACCAGTGCGAGCGAAATGACGCTCACCGCCCCGAAGGCCGCCGCCGCCGGCGCGCCGAACAGCGATGGCGACGCCAGCGGATTACGAAGGAGCCCCTGCAGCGCCGCGCCGGCGAGGCCCAGCGTTCCACCGATCATCACGGCGAGCAGCGCCCGCGGCAGCCGGATATCGATGACGATGATCCGCGCCGCCTCGCCACCATCGCCGACCAGCGCCCTAGCCACCGTGCCGGGAGAAAGCCAGACCGGCCCGACACCGAGGGAGACGAAGAACAGGATGACGACCAGCAGCGCCAGGGCGGCGATCAGGCGACCATCCCTCCGCCCCCCCGCAGCAAACGTCATCCGTCCCCCGTCAGTTGCTCCACTTCAGCCCGGCATAGGCCGAAAGCCCGGCGCTGTTATAGCCCGCGGCGTCCTCATAGGGCGTGTCGAGCAGATTCTCCACCCGCCCGTAGATCGTCGTCGTGCGCGTCAGCCGGTAGTTGGCCGAGAGGTCGATCCGCGTATAGGGATCGAGCTTCACGGTATTGGCGTCGTCGTCGTAGCGCGGCCCGACATAGGTCGCGATCAGCGACGCCTCGAGGTTGTGGATGCCGGTATAGATCAGTGACAGCGAGCCCGTATCCTGGGCACGCCTGCCAAGCTGCATGTCGGTCGTCAGGTTGCGGGCATCAAGATAGGTGTATGTCGCCTTGGCCCTGAACAGGCCGGGCACGATCATCGCGTCCGCCCCGATCTCGACGCCCGAGGTCTCCACCTTGTCGATATTCGAGTAGTTGCCCCATGGCGGCAGCGTGAAATCCCAGTCGATCATGTGGTCGATCTTGTTCCAGAACCCGGTCGCCGACACGGTCAGGCGCCCCGCGAGGAGAGACTTCTCGATCCCGAGGTCGCCACCGACGCTGGTCTCCGCCTTGAGGTCGGGATTGTAGCCGATCTGGAAAGCCGTCGGCCGCTTCGCCCCGGTGCCGATGCTGCCGCGGATCGCCGCGCCGATCCCGGGCATCGCGTAATGGGCCGTCGCCCGCCCGGTGGTGAAGCCCTGGCCATCGACCTCGCCGTCATACCGCCCGGCGAAAGAGAGATTGAGCCTCTCCCCGACCGGCAACTGGTAGAGCAGATAGCCCGCATAGAGCAGAAGGTTGTTGTCGAAGGTCGGATCGGTCAGGTCGCTCTGCGTGCCCATGGCGCTTTGGCTTTCGACGCGCGCACCGCCCAGCAGCGACCCGGCATTGCCGAGATTGACGAGCTTCTGGTACTCGACGCCGATATTGCTGCCGACATAGTTGTAGGTCTTTGTCGGCTCGTCATAGTCGCGGTTCGTGTTGCTGACGAAGAAGTTAATCGAATCCTGCGCCCGGCCACCGAAGGTCGGAAAGCTGACCTTGGCGAAGCCGGAAAACAGATCGCGTTCCGAATCATAGCCGGCCAGGTCCATGTCGGGGCCGGCGTCGATCTCGCTGTCCTGATGATAACCGTTGCCGCCGAATTCGAAGCGGACTCCGCCGCCTGGATCGAAAGCGCCCCTGATGGAACCGGAGAATTTCTCGGTGCTGTCCGGTTCACCCTTGTCGCGGTCGCCGACCCGCGAGAAGCCATCCGTGGCGAAATAGGTACCGGTGCTGTAGATGCTGAAACCACCGGCGCTGGTGCCGCCCGACAGGCTCGTCTTGCGGGTGCCATAGCTGCCGCCCTCGACCTCGGCCGTCAGCCGCGGCGGCCCGCCGGGCCTCTTGGTGATGATATTGATGACGCCGCCGATCGCATCGGAGCCATAGAGCGCGCTTTGCGGGCCGCGAAGGATCTCGATGCGCTCGATGTCGGTGGTGTTCAGCACCGAAAAATCAAAGTCGTCGCGGCTTGTCGAGGGATCGTTGACCCGCACCCCGTCGATCAGCACCAGGGTGTGCTGGGCCTCGGTGCCGCGGATGCTGACGAGGGTCTGGCCGCCGACCCCGCCGCTCTCGGTGACGGTCAGGCCGGGCACGGCGCGAAGAAGCTGGGCCACCGACTCGGTCGGCAGTCGCTCGATCTCCTTCCGGTTGATCACGGAGACCGACGATCCGACCGTCCCGACGGCGGTCGGCACATAATTCGGCGTGACAACGATTTCGGTTGGTTGTGCGGAAACCGGTACGACGCCGGCAACCAGCAGGGCAATAAGACAAAACGCGCTGGCGCAAGCGCCACGCAAAGCCACGGGCATTGGCAGACCTCGTCTTCGATCGATCCGGCGTCAAGCGCCCGTCACGGTGTGTGTCCCG
>JAGRKY010000695.1 GCA_020442095.1 Bauldia sp. | reverse complement strand
GAGATCTTCGCCGACAAGGTCGGGGTGATGCTCGCCCGCGACCTCTCCACGCTGCATCCCGGCTGCACCTTCGTCGTCGACGTCAAGTCGACCGGCCTCTACGCCACCGACCCGGTGCTGATCGCCAACGAGATCCATGCCGACTACTGGAAGACCGGCCACTCCTACATCAAGCGCCGGGTCAACGAGCTGACCGCGCTCGCCGGCTTCGAGAAGTCGGGCCATTATTTCTTCAACCCGCCGATCGGCCGTGGCTACGACGACGGCCTCGTCTCGGCGATCGCCATCCTCGACATGCTCGACCGCAACCCGGGCAAGTCGATGGCCGATCTCAAGCGCGCGCTGCCCAAGACCTGGGGCTCGCCGACCATGGCCGCCCATTGCGACGACGAAGTGAAATACGGGGTGGCGGACGCGGTCAGGGACCGCTTCATCGCGATGAAGGAAGCCGGCGAGACGATCGACGGCCATGCGATCGCCGACCTCGTCACGGTCAACGGCGTCCGGGTCGTCGCCGACGACGGCAGCTGGGGCCTGGTCCGCGCCTCCTCCAACAAGCCGGAGCTGGTCGTCGTGGTCGAGAGCCCGGTGTCCGAAGCGCGGATGCGCGAGATGTTCAAGCTGGTCGACGCGGCGCTGAAGGAGCATCCGGAAGTCGGCGCCTATAACCAGACGATCTAGGTGTCGCACCCGGCCGCGTTGCCGGGCCGGCGGGGAAAGAAGACGGGAGGAGGGCCGAGGATGGCAGCAGCGTCACGGTTCGGGCGGATGCCGGACGGCACCGAGATCGAGGAAGTCACCATCTCGGCCGGCGACCTCAGCGCCAACATCATCACGCTGGGGGCGGTGATCCGCGACATCCGGCTCGCGGGTATCGACCATGCGCTGGTCCTCGGCTTCGACACGCTCGAAGACTATCTCGCCTATTCCCCGCATTTCGGTGCGATGGTCGGGCGGTCGGCCAACCGCATCGCCGACGGCCGCTTCGCGATCGACGGCCACGAATACCAGCTCGAGCGGAACGAAGGCGGCCGCACCCATCTCCATGGCGGCAAGAACGGCTTCGGGTCGATCCCTTGGCGGCTGGTCGACCATGACGGGGCGAGCGCCACGCTTGCCCTGACCAGCCCCGACGGGGACGAGGGCTATCCCGGCCGCGTCGAGGTGACCTGCCGCTACGCGATCGAGGCGCCGGCGACCTTCCGTTTCGAGGTGACGGCAACGACCGACGCACCGACCATCGTCAACCTCGCCCAGCACAGCTACTTCAACCTCGACGCCTCCGACGACATCCTCGACCACGAGGTCCAAGTCTTCGCCGATGCCTATACGCCGGTGAACGACGCCCTGGTGCCGACCGGCGAGATCCGGTCTGTCGACGGCACCGACTACGACCTGCGTACGATGCGGCCGATCCGCCGGATGGTCGACGGCAAGCGGTTCCAGTATGACGTCAACATGGTGGTCGCCATGGAGCAGGCGGCCGAGCCGCGTCCCGTCGCCCGCCTCCATTCGCCGAAGAACGGCGTCACCCTGGCGGTCCACTCGACGGAACCGGGCGTCCAGTTCTACGACGGCAACATGATGAAGACGATCCCGGTGCCCGGGCTCGACGGCCAGCGCTATGCGCTGTCCTCGGGCTGCTGCTTCGAGCCGCAGTTCTTCCCGGACGCGCCGAACCACCCGAATTTCGCGAGCACGGTGCTGCGGCCGGGCGGCACCTACCGGCAGGCGACCTTCTACCGCTTTTCGCGAGACTGACCGTCGCTTTTCGGCCTTTCCCGCGGGCCGGGCTTCATGCGAGGATCGCGCCGATTCTGCGGGCAGTGCGAATGGATCGATCGAAAATGCGCGTTTTCCAGAAGGCCGCGAT
>JAGRKY010000694.1 GCA_020442095.1 Bauldia sp. | reverse complement strand
GGTATGTCGTTATAACGTCATTATGTCAATCGACCTGAGGGAGACCCGAAATGCGTGCCCGTACCGTCACAGGAGCCGCCTTCGCCGCGGCAACCCTGCTTTTCGCGGGGACTGCCGTTGCCGAGCCGGTAACCATCTCTTTTCTGACCCACTGGCCGCCGGAGACGGTCGCCAAGCTGGAAGCCGCCGCCGACAAGTACAAGCAAGCCAATCCCGACGTCTCGGTCGAGGTGCGGGCGGTGCCGTTCGGCGACCTGCTCACCACGCTCCGCTCGGGGGGCGGCGGATCGGGCGGCGCCACCATCGCCGGCATCTACGATCTCTGGCTGCCGGAACTCGTCCGCGACGGCCTGGTCGCGCCGGTTCCGGACGCCATGGCGAGTGGTGTCAAGGAAGCCTGGCCGGCGGGTGTCGCGGCCGCGGCGAGCGTTGACGGCAAGCTCTACGGTTTCCCCAACGAAATCGACGTCTACGCCCTGAACTACAACAAGAAGCTGTTCGAGGAAGCCGGCATCGCAGCGCCGCCCAAGACCTGGGACGAGTTTCTCGACGCCGCCGCCAAGCTGACCAAGAAGGACGGCGACACGACCACCCAGCAGGGCTTCGGCATGATCAACTCCTGGGCGGCGGGTGTCGTCCATCCCTTCGCCTCGCTGCTCGCCTCCAACGGCGGTGAGCTGATCGTCGACGGCAAGCCGGCGCTCGACAGCGAACCGGCGACCCAGACCTTCGCGCTCTACGAGAAGCTCATCAAGGAGGGCTATTCCAACCCGCAGATGGCGACCGCCGACGCCAACACCACCGGGCCGTTCCTCGATAACTTCGTCTCGGGCAAGACCGGCATGATCATCATGGCCAACTGGTGGGAGAGTGCGCTGAAGGCCGGCATGGGCGACAGCTTCTCCGACATCGCCACGGCGCCGATCCCGGTCGGGCCCTCCGGCGACAAGCCGCGGTCGATCTCCTATTCGTGGATGACGATCGTCAACGCCAATGCCTCCGACGCTGAAAAGACGGCGGCCTTCGGCTTCCTCGACTGGCTGAACGGACCGGAATCGGGCCCCGACGGCGCAAGCGCGATGGGCGACATCCTCGTCTCGATGGGCATCCTGCCGTCGCGGAGTTCCGACGTCGCGGCCTTTGCCGACCGGCTCGCCACGCCGTTCCTTGCCGGCTATGTGGATGTGCTGGCCGATGCACGGCCTTTCCCGGTCGTGCTTGGCGGCCAGGAATTCACCGAGGCGCTGCAGATGCAGCTCGAGGCGATCCAGTTCGGCCAGGCAGGCGCCGCGGAAGCGGCAACCAATGCCCAGACCGACGCGGTCGAAATCCTGGAACGCGCCGCGCGGTGACGCGATAGAAGCCAGTCCGGCCGGCGGAAGGTTGTCCGCCGGCCGCCATCCGAAGACGGGACTGCATGCGCCGATACCTTCCTATCGTCGGGCTTCTCGGGCCGAGCAGCGCCGTGATCCTCGTCTTCGTCATGGTCCCGATCGCCCTGACGCTTTGGCTCTCCGTTCATCAATGGTCGACCCAGACCAGTTTCGACACCGCGAGCTACGTGGGTCTGCGGAACTTCGAGGACCTGTTCGGGCCGACCTCGGTCGGACGCGATTTCCGCCGCGCCTTCGTCAACACGGCGGTCTATTCGGGCCTGTCGATCGCGATCATCCTGCCGCTTTCGGTGCTGCTCGGCCTTCTCGTCTACCAGACCCGCGTCTGGGGCGGGGAGGTGCTGAGGACCATTCTCTTCTCGACCTATATGGTGCCGTCCATCGCCGTGGCGCTGGTCTGGTCGAAGCTCTATTCGCCGACCGAGGGTCCGTTCAACCAGATGCTCGGCTGGATCGGCATCGGCCCCCAGTCGTGGCTTTCCTCGCCGGACACGGCGCTGCAGTCGCTGGTCTATCTCAATGTCTGGCAGCAGGTCGGCTATTTCACCGTGCTGATCGTTGCCGGGCTGACGCAGATTCCCGAAGTGGTCTACGACGCTGCCAAGGTCGATGGCGCCAATCCATGGCAGACCTTCTGGCGGGTCACCCTGCCGCTGCTGAAGCGGGCGCTGCTCTTCTCCGCCGTCATCTGCCTGATCAACGCGGTGCAGGTCTTCGAGCCGGTGGTGCTGATCACGCAGGGCGGGCCGGTCGGCTCGACCAATGTGCTGACCTTCCATATCCGCCGCGTCGGCATCGAGCGCGCCCAGGGCGGCCTCGGTTCGGCGATGGCGGTGATGCTGCTCCTGACACTCGTCGTGACTGTCGTGGCGCTCTTCGCCCTGGCGCGAAGGACCAACGACGAATGACCGCCGCGACCGTCACCACCGGCGCCGGGCGCCGCCTCCTTCGTCATGAACGCCCGTTCGGCTGGGCGGAGGCCGGGCTGGTCCTGCTGATCATCGTCGTCGCGGTGGCGGCGGCCTTCCCGCTCGCCTGGATGGTATTGTCGAGCCTCAAGACGCCGGCGGAGACGATGCAGACGCCACCGGTCTGGTTCCCGGCCTCGCCCTCGCTCGACGCCTATGACGAGGTGTCCGGCGTCATCACCGCGGGGCGCTCCTTCCTCAATTCGGCGATCATCGCGACGATCACCACGGCCGGGATCATCGTCACCAGCCTGATGGCCGCCTACGCCTTCGCCAAGTACGCGTTCAAGGGGCGCAGCCTGATCTTCGGGCTGATGATCGCCACCATGTTCCTGCCGCCGATCGTGACGCTGATCCCGCTCTACCGGTTGGTTTCGTCGATCGGCCTCGACGGCAGCCTTGCCGGCGTGATCATCCCCAACCTCGCCAATGCTTTCGGCATCTTCCTGCTTCGGCAATTCATCCTCGGGGTGCCGAACGAGCTCATCGAGGCGGCGCGGATCGACGGCGCCTCCGAAATCAGGATCGTCTTCCAGATCGTGGCGCCGGCGATCGCCCCGGCGATCGCGGCGCTGGCGCTCTTCGCCTTCGTCTATCACTGGAACAGCTATCTCTGGCCGCTGACCATCCTGCAGGGCAACAGCGACGCCTATCCGATCGTCCTCTCGCTGTCGCGGCTGCTCAGCTACAATCGCGGCGCGATGAATACCGGCCTGGTGATGGCCGGCGCGACCATGGCCGTGTTGCCGCCGCTCGTCCTCTTCGCCTTCCTGCAGAGATTCTTCGTCGCCAGCATGGTCAGCGCGGGGGTCAAGGGATGAGCCGGGTGCTGGCCATCGATCTCGGTGGGACGCGATTTCGCGCGGCGGTCGCCGATGCCGGGGCTCCAGCCGAATTCGAGGAACTCGGCACCTGGTCGGCGCCCGAGAGCCTGGGCGCATTCGCCACCCGGCTTGGCGGGATACGTGGGCTGGCCGGACGAGTGAGCGGTCTCGGCATTGCCGTGCCCGGCCTTGTCGAAGGCAGCCGCTGCCGGTGGATTCCGAACCTGCCCTGGCTCGACGGCGTCGATCTTGCCGACCTCGCATCCGACATCACGGTCGCCGTCGGCAACGACGCCCAGTTCGCGCTTGTTGCCGAGGCGAGCCACGGCGCGGCGGCCACGCTCCGCAACGCTGTTCTGCTCGCGGTCGGCACGGGAATCGGCTCGGCAGTCTTGGCCGAAGGACAAATCGTGCGTGGCGCCCATGGCGGCGCCTGCTCCTTCGGGTGGGCGACCGCGGACCTGGCCGACGGCGGAGACGACCGCAGCGGCTGGCTGGAACGGGTCGCCGCCGGACGAGCCCTCGACGCAATCGCGCATGGGCTCGGCCTCGCCGATGGCACGGCACTTGTCGCGGCGGCGCGCAGCGGCGACGCGGCGGCGCTCGACGCGCTCGATCAACCGGCGGCGGCACTCGGCGCGGCAATCGCCTCCGCCGTTGCGCTTCTCGATCCCGAGGCGGTGCTGCTTGCCGGCGGCGTGGCGGAAGCGGGCGACGTGCTGGTTCCAAAAATCCGGGCCGCCGCGTCGCGCCGTCTGCCGCGCCATCTCCGCGACCCCGATATCCGGATCGGCGCCTTCGGCAGCCGAGCCGGCATTGTCGGCGCCGCGGTCGCCGGCGCGGCGGGACCCGAATGGTGGAGGATCCGATGACCGATACAAGCCTGCCGCAACCGGACCGGCGTCGCCCGGAGCCGCTCTGGCATCAGGTCGAGCAGGCGATCCGGCAGCGCATCGAGAGCGGCGAATGGCCGACCGGAAGCCGCATTCCCGCCGAGGACCGGCTCTGCGACATGCTCGGTGTCAGCCGCATCACCGTCCGTCACGCGATCCGCAACCTCGAGGAGTCCGGACTGCTCCGCCGCGAGCACGGCCGGGGCACTTTTGTCCGCAACGCCGCCGCGGTCAGCGCCGGCACCCGCGAGCTGACGAGCTTCACCGCCGAGATGTCGCGGCTCGGCCTCGTTGCCGATTCGCGGGTGCTGGCGGTCGGGACCATGCCGGCCACGGCCGACGTTGCCGCCGCGCTTGGCGTCGAAGAGGGAGCGCCGGTGGTCCGTATCCGCAGGCTGCGCATGGGCGGCAGCGAGGCGATCGGTGTCCAGACCACGCATATCCCGGCGGCACGGGTTCCCGGATTTCTCGACGATGGCCCCCTGCAGGGCTCGCTCTATGCACTGCTCAAGGCGCGTTACGGCATCACGCCGGAGGAGGCGCACGAGGTCTACCGTGTGACGCTGGTCGACGAGGACCATGCCTCGCTCCTCGATGTGCCGGCCGGCTCGCCCGCCTTCGTCATCGAGCGCATCAGCGCCGACGACGACGGCCCCTTCGAATTCACCATCTCGCTGATGCGCGGCGATCTCTACGAGATCCGCGCGACGCTCCGTTCCTGATCCATTTCCAATCCAACAGGAGAATCCAAGTGTCTGACCTCTATATCGGCCGTCTTGTAGACCTGATCGCCAAGGCATCGAGCGCCAATGCGGAAGCCTTTGAGGCGGTGTCGAGCCGACTTGCCGACACGCTGGACAATGGCGGGCTGATCCACCTCTACGGCTCCGGCCATTCGGTGCTGCCCTGCCAGGAGACCTTCCCCCGCTACGGCAGCTATATCGGCTTCAATCCGCTGACCGACCCGCGGGTGATGTGGCACAACGTGCTCGGGCCGGGCGGCGTCCGCGAGCTTCTGTGGCTGGAGCGGACCGAGAAATATGCCGAGAAATATCTCGACCAGCAGCCGCTGAATGCCGGTGACTCGATTATCATCTTCGGCCATAGCGGGCGGAATGCATCCGGCATCGACACCGCGCTCTACGCCAAGGATCGCGGCATGTTCGTCGTCGCGGTGACGAGCAAGAACAACCTCGACAAGCCTGCGACCCATTCCTCGGGCAAGCGGCTTGCCGATGCCGCCGACATGGTGATCGACACCTGCGCCCCGATCGAGGACGCGATCGTGCCGATCGACGGGTGGAGCCGCCCGGTCTCGGGTTCATCCACGGTGCTCGCGATGATCATGATGCACGAGCTTATCGCCCGCACCGCGGCGGAGCTCTCCAGGCGGGGGGTCGAGCTGCCGGTCTTCGCCTCGCCGACGATCGAGGGCGTGACGCTGCACGATACCGACATCATCTACGGCGAATACCGCGAGCAGCTGATCAAGGCGCAGCAGAAGCACCTCGCTACCTACCAGGCGAAGATGAAAGGCGGGTAGCGGGGGAAGTGCGCGCCCGACGGCATCCCCCGGTGTGATCATTCGCTGCTGCATTCCTTGCAGGGGCATTCGATCGCGCTTTCAAACCCGCCGGACGAATTGCGGGGGACGAGCTTCGGCCCCGGCTCCGCCGTGAAGAGGTAGTCCAGTCCGTCGAACTTGCCGCCCTGCAAAAGCACGAGCTGCGTTGCGGGGTCGTAGCTGTAGCTACCGGTCCCGCCCTCGGTATCCAAGTAGGTGCCGCCCTCCTGAAGGGTGAAGCTGAATTGCGGATAGAAGGCGTATCGGGATCCGCAGGCGTAATAGCCAAAGGGCGGCGCCAGGCCGGTCATGTCCGTCGGCGAAGGCTCGATTGTGCAGGGCTGCACGTGGATTGCCGTGGGCGAGTCCATGTTCACGGTTCCGCGGACGACGACGTAGTCGCCGTATTTCAGGGTTTCGATCAGCGGTCCCTGTCCGGCGGGCGTGTGGCAATAGATGAAGGAGTTGAGCGCCACGTAACCGCCACCCGCCTCGAAATGATTGAACTCTCCGCGTATCGCGACCGCCTGCCCGTTGTATTTCTGCATGAACGCTCGAGGATCGGCGTTGAATTCGTCGTTAAGCGCCTGCGGATCGAGGAAGGTTTCGGCCTGTGCCACAACGGCAGCGAGGCAGACAAAGAAGGCCAGAATGCTCACTCGGCCGAGCGCAAAGGCGCCGCCAAATACGCGCGAAATCATTCGTATCCCCCGACATCTTTCCACTTGCACATGTATCACGCGGGGACGGAACCTACCATTGGCGCACGTTGGCCTCAGTCGGAGGTCCGTCGCGCAAGATTCGCTGCTTCGAGCGTCTCGAAGCATGCCGCGAGCGGGTGATAATCCGTTTTCGAAGGCGGGCTCTTCTCGTCGCTGTGGCGCTTTCCGTCGGGATCGAGAACCCGCCTAATTTTGCACTCCATGTGGCTTTGCGCCAATACGTGACATCCTCGCTGGACCTGTCTTGGCTCGAAGCCCCCGCGCGCGCCGAACAACCCGACACCCGAACAGAGGCGGCGACTTTCATCAGTCGCGCAACATCGCCAGCGGCACGGTCAGTTTTCGATCGAGCGGGACAAGTCGACCCTGACGCTCGCCACGCTCATCGCGATCGCGCCGGTGATGATCGTCTTCCTTTTCGCCCAGCGCTTCCTCGTCACCGGCCCGACAGCCGGCGGCACGAAGGAATAGCCGCCTCGCGGTCTTGCTCTGGCGGACGGCGAGGTTGAGCGTGCTCGGCCGACCGGCGATCGAGGAGGTCGACGATACGCCGCATCCATGGCGAAGCGGCTGCGCCGGCGGAGCTTGTGATATCAGGTGGGCCGACCCGGTGTCGCATGTGCGACAAGGGACTCAAATACGGTTAACCAAACCGGCGGAAATCTGTCATTTTCTGAGACTCCCACGGTCTGGACCACCAGACTTTCTCGCATCAGTATACTGGCGAAATGAATCCCATATGGAGTTCCACGGGATGCGTCTCATCGAAGCCGCTGTCGCCAATCTGAACCACCGGCTGGAAAAGCGGAAGCGCTCTACATGAATGACGCCCTCTCTGGTCTTGGCGTCTGCAAACACCTGCCGCTGAGCGAGGCAGATTCCATCAATGAACGTTATGCTCCTATCATCCTGTTCGACGCCGAATGCGTGTTGTGTTCCGCCAATGCTCAATTCGTCCTGACGCACGACAGGACCGGACTATTCCGTCTGGCATCCATGCAAGGTGATGTTGGCCAGGCCATCTATCGGCGCTACGGCATGGACCCGCAAGACCCGAGCAGCATCTTGGTGGTTGAGAAGGATCGCGTCCGGAAGGACAGTGATGCCGTGCTCAGCATCTATGAGCGCTTGGGGCTTCCATGGCGCTTGATCGGCGCCTTGCGCGTCGTGCCGGCGCTTCTGCGGGACCCGGTCTACAGATGGATAGCGGCCAATCGCTATCGGCTCTTCGGCAAGCGCAAAAGCTGTTGGGTGCCTCCGCCGGAATATCGGGACAGGCTCTTGTGAACAGAGTGAGTGCAGGATGCTCGACAATTCTGATCCTCGGTGGATATGGCGTTTTCGGAGGCCGCTTGGCGGAACTCCTGTCGGACATTCCTGGGATCGATCTTCTAATTTGCGGTCGTCACCTCAATCGCGCCGAAGCGTTCTGCGCCCGCTATGAGGGGCAGGCCGGGGTTCGTCCGCTTGCCCTTGATCGTGCTGATATCGTCGGAGGCCTGCGCGCACAGAATCCTGATCTCGTCATCGATGCGTCCGGACCGTTCCAAGAATACGGCGCTGATCGCTATCGCGTAATTTCAGCCTGTATCGATGCCGGCATCAACTATCTCGATTTTGCCGATGCGGCCGATTTCGTGTTCGGGGTATCCCAGTTTGACGCCAAGGCGAAGGCCGCAGGCGTGTTCGTGCTATCCGGTGTCAGCAGCTTCCCGGTTCTGACCGCCGCCGTTCTGCGCGAGATGGCAAAGACGATAAGTGTCACGCAGGCTGAAGGGGGTATCGCCCCTTCGCCGTATGCCGGAATTGGTCTGAACGTGATGCGTGCGGTCGTCGGCTATGCTGGCGCGCCAGTGAAATTGCTGCGACAGGGAAAGGAAGCGCACGGGATCGGGCTCGCCGAAAGCATGCGCTTCACCATAGCGCCTCCAGGTCGGTTGCCGCTCCGCAACATTCATTTCTCTCTTGTTGACGTGCCGGATTTGCGGGTTATCCCGCCGGAGCATCCTGCAATGACGGATATCTGGATGGGAGCCGGACCGGTACCAGAAGTCTTGCACCGAATCCTCAATCTCTTGGCGATGGCGCGAGCCAGATTCAGGCTCCCCTCGCTGGAGCCGTTCTCACGGCTCTTTTACGCGGTGCTCAACCGAATGCGATTTGGCGAGCATCGTGGCGGAATGTTCGTTCGCGCGCGAGGCTACACCGACGCCGGCGAAATCGAGCTGAGTTGGCATTTGCTCGCGGAGGGTGACGACGGCCCTTACATACCTTCGATGGCTATCGAAGCGCTCATCCGTAAGCAACTTGCCGGCGAATTCCCATTGCCTGGAGCAAGATCGGCTGTTCGAGCACTTGACCTCAGCGACTATGACGCCTTGTTCCAAGATCGCAGAATCTTCACCGGGTTTCGTGAATGCGAGGCGAATGCCCCGCTTTATCGGAGAATTCTTGGATCAGCATTCCGCGCGCTTCCGCCTCGCCTCCAGGAACTGCACGGCGGCGCTACCACTCGGCAATGGAGCGGCTTCGCAGAGGTACGGTGCGGTCGCGGCATAATGGCTTTGCTTGTCGGGGCCTTTGTCGGCCTCCCGAAGGCGGCGTCCAAGGTGCCGGTTACGGTCACCTTCTCGCCGGAGAACGGCGCCGAACGCTGGACACGTAATTTTGATGGCAAGTCGTTCTCGTCGGTGCAGTCGGCGGGGGCCGGAAGGGATGAGCATCTTCTCGTGGAGCGGTTCGGGATCGCGTCCTTCGCGCTCGCCCTAGTGGTCGAGAGAGAGGGCCTGTCTTTTGTGCCAAGGCGATGGTCGCTCCTGGGGCTTCCCATGCCGCGCTTTCTCTTGCCGCGCGGACAGAGCTTCGAAACCGAAAAGGATGGGTGTTTCTGCTTCGACATCGAGATTTCGATGCCGATGATCGGCGTTATCGCGGCGTACAGAGGCAGCCTCGCTCCGACGGTCCGCACCATATACGCCGAGAACTGAGCGAAGGGCGCAACTCCCGGTGCTGAGATTAGAATCCGTCAGTTTCCCAATTCGCAAATCGATTGGGACTCAAAAGGACTGCGGCTGCTTGGCTAATATGTCTGTCATTTTGAAAGAAGATTGGCGCGCCCGGAGAGATGAAACCGGGCACTGCTATGTGATTGTAGGTGCTATATAGTTTGAACTGCCGGGCGGCGCCTCAAGCGATGCCGCGAATAGGCCCTATGGCACAGCCGAGAAGTCCTGCGATTAGCCGTCTTCGCTCCAGGTCGTCGACCTTTATTCCCTGCATCGAAGTCCAGACCGGAAAATCCATCAGCGCGAGCACGAGTTGAAGCACGGTGTCCGGCAGGGCTTCATCTTTCACAGCTTCGTGGACCAATGCAGCCACGCTCGCCTCCACGGCTCGCAGAAATTCGTCCAGCTCTGGAATGAGATGCCGGTCGGCAGACGCCTTCGTGAGACGGAGCGCCCCACGTCGGTAAAATCCGTCGACCTCATCGACAAGGCGTTGCAGACGATCCTCCATCCGGTCGAGGCCCTTGAACATTGCCGCCGCCTGTTCGGGCGCCGGCGGGTCCATTTCTTTCCAAACATGCGCGCCGCAGGCCGCGACCAATGATCCCGAATCGGGAAAATGCCGATAGACCGTAGCCGCGCCGACGCCGGCGCGCTTTGCGACATCCACGAAGGACGTTGCGGCGACGCCCTGTTCGTCGTGCAGCAGCATCGTCGCGGCAATGATGCGCTCACGGGTTTCGTCATGAGTCTTGGCGCGCTCCTTCATCCGATAGGTGCGGCGCTTGATCTGATTTTTCATATTGACGATAACACTATTCCGTGAAATTCATATTCCGGTAAATTGCTCCATAACGGAGCAAATGTCCATTGAGGATCTCGCCATGAACATGATCGCCCCCCCTGCCACGAACACGCCATCGCACGTCGAGGAACGCCGGTTTCTCGGCCTGCCGACCTGGATCAAAGCAGATCGTGGCATGACCGACGGTCACTTCAGCCTGATCGAACAGGTCATCCCTGCCGGATTCGAGTCGCCGTGGCATGTGCATCATTCCGAAGACGAGTCGTTCTACGTCATCGAGGGGCAGATGTCGGTGATCGTGGATGGCGGCAGAAAGTTGCTTAAGGCCGGAGACTTCGCCTTTGGTCCGCGGGGCATTCCGCACGGATTTCGTATTGTAGGGGAAGGCCCGGCCAGGATCCTGCTGATGACGACTGGAAGCGATTTTGCCGATTTTATCGCCGAGACGAGCGTGTCTGGCGATACACCGCCCGCCGCCCCGGATATGGCGCTGCTGGTGGCGGCGGCCGAACGGCACAACATCGCCATTCTTGGCTCACTGCCAGAATAGGAACCGCAGATCGGCGTTGCAGCTGCCAGAGACGTTGGTATGCCGACCGGGATATCGAGCGGCTACCAACAAACGGCCGTGCGTTGTGACTGCCCGCCGCCGATCCCGATGAGCAACCATTGTTGACGGTGGTCCCTCGGCGTTCGTTTGCGCCGCGCTCACCCCACACGCCCGAGGCCGCCCACAAATGGAGGCCGGCGTAATTCGTCGCCGACGCCATCCTGGCCAGACGTTTCACGCTTCTTCGGCCGAGCATTGCTGACCCACAGCACGCAGGGTTCGAATCTTGTTCGGTGAGATGGCGCGCCCGAGAAGATTCGAAC
>JAGRKY010000693.1 GCA_020442095.1 Bauldia sp. | reverse complement strand
CGATCCGCGTCGAGCTGCATCCGCTCACCACCGAGGATTTCCGCCGCATCCTGACGGAGACCGAGGCGAGCCTGATCAAGCAATATGTGGCGCTGATGGCGACCGAAGGGGTCGAGCTCGAGGTTACCGACGACGCGATCGACGCGATTGCCGAAATCGCGGTGTCGATCAACGCCAATGTCGAGAATATCGGCGCCCGGCGGCTGCAGACGGTGATGGAGCGGATCCTCGACGAGGTCAGCTTCACGGCCGCCGACCGCAGCGGCGACAGGATCGTCATCGACGCGGATTACGTCGAGCAGCATATCGGCGATCTTGCCCGCAACACCGATCTCAGCCGCTTCATCCTCTGAGCGCGCTGCGCGCGGCGGCTGCAAGGGAGGGGCGACTCTGCCCTTCGCTTGCCTCAATGCGGCTGTTATGATCCCCGTGGCCGGGCGGAAATCGACTGGCCGCGCGGGCAGCCCATGGGCGCCCGCCCGGGATCACAAGGAAACGTGGCATCATCTGCCGGCGAGCGACTGACGGGCGGCGCCCCGGCGGAGGAGATTGAGGGTCGAGCTACGCAAATGATTGGTTTCAGGCGCTTATTCGCGGCGGGCGCTGCTGCTTTTGCTGCAATTGCGATCGCCGGATTGCTGGCACAGCCGGTCGCAGCGGCCAGCAATATCATCGTCGTCCCGCCCGGCAACCGCTCGGCAAAGCAGCCCAAGATCTATTCCGGGTCCCGGGCGCTGACGATGATGGGCGGCGGAAGCTTCAAGACCAAGTACCAGAAGGTCTACAGGCTGCTCGCCAGCGATCCGAACCTGATCGCCAGGATCAAGAAGGTCTCGGCGATATACGGCATCGACCCGATCCATGTCATCGGGGCAATCGTCGGCGAACATACCTACAACATCGACACCTACGACACGCTGCAGACCTATTACGTCAAGGCGATGCAATATGTGTCCAACGACTCGCTGGTCTTCGCCAACCGCGGCGATACGGCGGCGCAACTTTTCGCACGGCCGCAATTCGCCAAGTGCAACCAGTACAAGATGGACTACGAGATCTGGGACTGCCGCCAGACGACCTGGGAAAACGTCTTCATGGGACGTTTCGTCGACGGGAAGAAATATCCGCGCGACCGGCTCCACCGCGTCTATTTCGGACCGGCCTTCGCCGGCCAGACCTTCGGCTTCGGCCAGCTGAGCCCGGTCGCTGCGCTGGCGGTCACCGACATCGTCCACCAGAAATCGGGCCTGCCGTTGCTGACCATCGATGATGCGCCGGAGGTCTACCAGAACATCATGAATCCGGACACCTCGCTGCATTACGTGGCGGCCAATATCAAGGTCGAGATCGACCTCTACAAGTCGATCGCCGGCTTCGATATCTCGCAGAATCCCGGCATCACCGCGACGCTCTACAATCTCGGTAATGCCGCGACTCGAGCGCGGGAGCTGGCGGCGGTGAACCAGAAACGGGCCGCGGCCGGCAAGCCGCCGCTCTACCCGCAGGAGAATTTCTACGGCTGGTTCGTCAACGACAAGGAAGCCGAGCTCCGCAAGCTGCTCTAGGGCACAGGCCGCCCGGAACACGCGAAAGACCGAAGCGGCGGCCGGGCAGGCTCAGTCCCTCGCCCGGCGGATCCGCACATAGATCGCGCCGGTGCCGCCATGGCGCCGGCCGGCCTCCGAGAAGCCGGTGACGATCGGCTGGAAGGCGGAGGACCGCAGCCACTCCGGCACCGACCGCCGCAGCACCCCCCGCTCGTGCATGCCATAAGCCGCCGGCTCGCCCGGACGGCCCTTGCCGGTGATCACCAGCACCACCCGCGCCCCGCGCGACTGCGCTTCCTCCAGGAAGCCGAGCAGCCTGCGATGCGCCGCATTCTGCGTCAGGCCGTGGAGATCGATGCGGGCATCGACCGGAATCCGGCCGCGGGACAGGCGGCTGACCGTCTTGCGGTCGAGCTGGTTCGGCGACGGCGGCGACGACCGCGGCTGGGACACCGGTGGCACATAGTCGGGCGCAGGCGCCCGTTTCCTTGCCGCTGGCGGCTCCTTTTTCGCAGGCGAGGGCGTCGGTTCGGCGGTATCGGCCGGGACATGGCGCTCGCGGGAGACCGGGCGGAGCGGCTCGGCGCTCTGCTTCACCGCCGACCAGAGCTGCTCGTCCTCGTCGCTCAGCCCGCGGCGGGGCGGACGCCGGCTCACGCTGCGCCCCCTTCCACCCCCGTCCGCGGCACGAGGAGGATGAAGCGCCCCTTGGATGCGAGGCCGCCGGCGACTGCGCCGGCTTCGTCGCCCGAACCGGTGAAGATGTCGCCCCGGGCGGCGCCGACGATCGCCGAGCCGGTATCCTGGGCGACCATCAGGCGGCGGAAAGGCTTGCCGTCAGCGAGCGCGGTATCGATCCAGACCGGCCCGTGGAAGCTGTGGATCAGGCGGTCGACGGCGAGGCTGCGGCCTGGCGTCAGCGGCACCTTGGCGGCGGCGACGGGGCCGAGCGCGGGATCGTCGACCGGGGCCTCGCGGAAGAAGATGAAGGAGCGGTTCTCGGCCATGACGCCCGCCGCCTCGTCGGGATGGGCGGCGAGCCAGCCCCTGATCGTCTCCATCGTCGCGCCGCCCGGCGGCAGCGCCCCCCGTTCGATCAGCACCCGGCCGATCGGAGTATAGGGATGCCCGCTCTTCGCGGCATAGGTGATCCGCATGTCGCCGCCCTCGGCGAGGCGGATCCGGGCGGCCCCCTGGATGTGGATGTAGAAGGCGTCGACGGGGTCGGCGAGGTAGACGAGCTCGAGCCCCCTTCCTTTCAGGAAGCCGGCCTCGATCGCCGCGCGGTCGGGATAGGGCGCGAATCCGCCCGCGAGCTTCCGCGCGAAGCGCGTCCCGGCCTCGATTCCGGCCGGCGGATCGTCGGGATCGATCTCGACCAGGTCGTCGGGCCGTGCATAGATCGGTACCGGAAAGGCCGCCGAGCCCGTCCGCGAGCCCGCGACGACCGGTTCGTAATAGGCGGTGAAGAAGCCGCCGCCGCTCTCGGGATGCACCTCCATTGGCCGGAATTCGGCCTCGAAGAAGGCCCGCGCCGCCGTGCCGTCGACATCGCCCAACGCACCCCCCCGCGCGATCGCGGCGGTGAGCGCGGCCGGATCGACGCCGGCTGCGCGCTCTTTCGGCGGATGGCTGTCGAGCACCGACGCGCCCCGCCGGAAGGCGGCCAGGGCGGCCCGATGGTCGTCCTCGGCCCAGCCCGGGATGTCTTTGAAATCAATCGGTTCGAGAGTGAATCCGGATGATGCGCCCATCGCCTTTTGCACGGGCGCCGACGCTCACTCGACCGATTCGGTCGCGACCAGCTTCCAGTTCGGATCGCGCGAATTGACCTCGCGCGCGAAGGTCCAGATGTCGGTCACGTCGCCGACATGCACCGGATCGCCATCGACGACGTTGCCGTCCTTGTCGTGGGTGGCCGAGATCAGCTTCGACAGGAAGCGGACGGTGATCTGCTCCGTGCTGCCCCGCAGCGAGGCGTCGGTGATCTCCGCCTTGTCGATGCCGACGAAGCGGAACTCGATGGTCTCCTGGCGGCCCTCGCGCTCGGTGATCGCGGCAACGAAGCCGTCGAAAACCTCGCGGCTGAGAAGCTGCTTCAGCGTCTTGCGGTCGCCTTCGGCAAAGGCGGTGACGATCATCTCATAGGCGCCCTTGGCGCCGGCGATGAAGGCATCCGGGTCGAAACTGCGGTCGGCCGAGACGATCGCCCTGAGCGCCTCGTTGAGCGAGGAGCCTTCCGGGGCCAGCGTCTTGATCTGGGCCTCGGCGGCCGGGGCGATGACGGCAGGCGCGTCGGCGACGCCGTTGGTCCGGCGCGGCGGCAGGCTGATCACCTTTTCGTCACCGCTGGCGGTCGGCGGCGCTTCGCGGCGCGAATAGGGGTCGAAAGGCGGCCGTTCATTGCCCGTCCGCCGGCCGAGGACGCTCCTCAGACGGAAGAAGATGACAACCGCTAGCACCAGGAAAATGACGGTGTAGATATCGACGAAGCCGTTCATACGCTTGGGGTCCTGTCCCACCCCGGGGATTTAGCACGAAAAGCCGACGGGAAACGATGTTTTTGCAATGTAGTGAACGATCGTGGCAGATGCGAGTCCATCCTTGGCATTCGCTTGCCTTGTAAGCCCGGCATCCGCGTGTTAGCCCCCCGGGGTGTCGGGCCGACCAGGGCCCGTGGGAGTGAGTTACAGGGAACGGGTCTATGGCCGAAGAGAATGGAACCAACGGCGGGCAGCCTGCCGGAAGCGCCGCGCAGCAGCTGCCGCAGAATCTCGGCGTGCTCGCCCAGTATGTGAAGGACCTGT
>JAGRKY010000692.1 GCA_020442095.1 Bauldia sp. | reverse complement strand
CTCACCTGCTCGAGGATCTTGGTCCTGGCGACCGCCGGAGCGATGGCGTTGACCGCGATGTCGTGCCCGGCGGTTTCCTTGCCCAGCGACTTTGTCATGCCGATGACGCCGGCCTTGGACGCCGAATAGGCGGCGGCGTTGGGGTTGCCCTCCTTGCCGGCGATCGAGGCGATATTGGCGATCCGGCCGTAGTTCCGCTCCATCATTCCCGGAACCAGCGCCTTGCAGCAGTTGAACGGGCCGGTGAGGTTGATCCGCAGCACCTCGGCCCAATGCTCCGGCGCGTATTCCCACAGCTTCTCGGATCGGCCGGCAATCCCGGCGCTGTTGACCAGGATGTCGACCTTGCCGAACCTGGCAATGGTGGCCTCACGGGCCTTGACCACCGCTTCATAGTCGCCGACATCGACTCCCACGCCGATTGCCTTGCCGTCCGGCGACACCTCGCTCGCGGTCGCCTCGGCGAGATCGCCGTCGAGATCCCAGATGGCGACTTCGGCGCCGTTGTCGACCAGCCGCTCGACCACGGCGCGGCCGATGCCCTGGGCGCCTCCCGTCACGACGGCGGCCCGACCGGAAAAATCGAATGTTATCGGCATGGAACCCGGTTTCCTAATTGCTTTTTGGGTGATTCGGAAACGTGCTGGCGCGGGACGCGTTCAGCGTCCGCAGTCGAAAATGCGCCAAAGCGGTGACCGAGGGCAAGCACTAGCTTTGCCCGCGACGTGGTTTCGGCCGTGGCCGGAATGGACCGGCTGTCTTCCGCGGGCAAACGCCCTTCAGGGCGACGCCTCTGCCGGAGACTTCTCCTCGAGTTCCTTGTCGTCGCCATTCGCGGCCGCGCCAAGATTGCGCTCGACCTGCCGGAGCAGTTTCCTCAGCCGCTTGCGATCCTTGTCGTCGATGCCGGCCAGCGCATCCTTCTCGATCCGCTTCCAGACCTTGTCGATCGACGATATCGCCTTCCTCCCGCGTTCCGTCAGGAAGACCATGGCCTGGCGGCCATCCCCCTTCGAAGCCCGCCGCTCGACATAGTCCTGCGCCGCCAGCCGGCTGATCATCTTGGTCACCGTCGGCGGCTGGACGCCCAGCGTGCTGGCGAGATCGCTCATCGACTGGCCGTCCCTGGCCTCGAGCGCCTTGAGCAGGTTCTCCTGGCCGGAATGCAGATCGATGCGGGACAGCCGGCTACCGGCGCGCACCCGGTAGATATGCGCCGCCTGCGCAAGCCTGAAAGTCACGGTTCGGCGATGATCGAAGCCCATGCTTATGCGTCTAAGTTAAAATGATGTCGGTTGGATGACGCCTGGCTCGCAAGTTCCCGTCAAAAAACGCCCATCGTCGCGGTGACCTTCTTCAGGAATGCCTCGCGCGTCGCGGCGGTATTGCGATTCATGCCGTAGAGGGGAAGATAGACCGTCCGCGCGGTGGGATGGACAACCGCCCGCACCGCCCGCTTGACCACCTTGCGCGGAGGGTCGCCGATCAGCATGGCGTGCCATCGGCTGCTGCCATAGGTCACCACCGCCCCCAGCTTGCGAATATTATGGAGCGTCGGCTTCACCTTGCCATTCGCCAGCTCGAACGACACGCCGGGCAGGAAGACCCGATCGAAATAGCCCTTGAGGATCGCCGGATACCCGAAGTTCCAGACCGGGTGGACGAGGACCAGCGCATCGGCGGCGAGCAGCCGGTCGACGTAGGACTGGACGGGGTTCCGACAGATCGCCTCGTCGTGGTAATTGAGCCGCTCTTCCCGCGACATCACCGGATTGAAGCCCTCGGCATAGAGGTCGCAATCGTCGACCGAATGCCCGGCCTGCTTCAGGCCGGCGACCACCGCCTGATGGGTGGCCGCGTTGAAGCTGGTCTCCACCGGGTGGGCGAAAACGACGAGCACCCTCATCGCCCGGCCTCACCGATGACGGCGGCCCAGGCCACCCGGTCTCCGTTTGCTTCCATCGCGATCCCTCTGGTTTCTCTCGGCGCGTGGTCCATTCGCCGGCTCAACGCGTCGCCGCGCGCAGGCCAGGAAACAGGAAGACCTTGTTCGATTTCCAGTCGAAATCAGGGTTCTCCCAGGCAACCATCTTGCCGGGGTTGAGCAGTCCCTTCGGGTCGGCCTCGTGCTTGAAGGCGAGCTGGATCTCGTCGGTCTGCTTCATTCCGCCCTCCTCCAGGGTGTAGCGGTGCGGATTGAAGATCGGGCAGCCATTGTCCTCGTGAATCGCCATGATCTCGTCGAGACGCTCGTCGCTGGTATAGCGCACGATCGGCAGGCCGGCGCAGGCGACATTGCCGTCGAAGCGGATGAATTCGAGGTGGCCGGGAACCTCATCACCGAGGATCCCGGTCATCGTGGCGACCTTGTCGACATGCTCGGGGAAAGGATAGAGCACCTGCAGATAGGTGATCGTCGGATCGACCCTTAGCCCCCTCAGCGTCG